>JAFZRD010000186.1 GCA_017620055.1 Lachnospiraceae bacterium | reverse complement strand
TGAAGACAGAGCTCAGAATGTGAGAAATGCCGCAAGCAAGATCAACGGAATGGTCATATTACCCGGACAGCTGTTTTCGTGCACTACCGCTTTCGGTCCGAGGCTTACTTCAAACGGTTACGGACTCGGAAACGTCATCTCGGGAGATACATATGTCAAAGGAGTAGGGGGCGGGATATGCCAGGTCAGCTCGACTCTCAATCTTGCAGTGCTGCGTGCGGGCATAGTTCCGATCGAGCGTCACAACCACAGCCACAGATCGAGTTATATCGCATCGGGGCTTGATGCGACCATATCGGGATCGAGTCTTGATTACAAGTTCATCAATCCTTATGATGCGCCCATATTTATTTCGGCGGTCACAAACGGCGGTGTGATAACGATATCGATCCTCTCTTCGGAAGATGTTCTCAAGGGGATAACGTATGAGCCCGTAGTATCGGGAGGCAAGATGTCAAATACCACGCACGTTGTCGGGAAATTTGCGGGCCTTCAGGTAAGTGACAGGATCGCCTACAGCAGCAGATACAAACAGTGAGAAGACCAAAATGTACAGAGGCAGAAAAGTATTCATCATTCAGATGATAGTCATAGCCGTGATGTATATGCTCATCACGGTGCTTGAGAATAAATTCTTCGGCGGCAAGGTAGATAGCGGGATAACGAAAGGCATCATTCAACTGCGACTCGCGGATACACTGACGGTACTCCCCGTCTTTACACCGGCCGCGATCCCGGGACTGTTCCTCGGATGTCTTGCGACCAACAAGGTGATAGGATGTCACAACCTTGATATCATATTCGGCAGTCTTGCAACGCTTGCCGGAGCTATCGGAACGTTTGCGGTCAGGAAGAAGAGATTCTTCGCACCCATTCCTCCGATCGTGATCAATATGATCGTCGTTCCTCTCATGTTCACATATGTTTACAGATTTGATGACAGGCCGTTTTGGCAGTACGTTCTGTTCATGGGCATAAGCGGAGTGATATCATGCGGAGTGCTCGGTATAGCATTTATGCTCGGCCTTGACGATTACAAGGACAAACTGTTCCCGCCGCTTTCGGCTAAAGGAGCAGCAGCTGCCGCAGAGAAAACGGAAGATAACAAAGAAGAAGATAAAACGGAAACAACAGGAGATAAAGATCAAAATGTATAAGAAGGTTTCAACGGATCTCGGATTTGTCGACAGGGAAAAGGAGATCGAAAAGTTCTGGTCAGAAAACGATATATTCGAAAAGAGCCTCAAGAACCGTGAAGGCGCACAGACCTATATGTTCTATGACGGGCCTCCGACAGCCAACGGCAAACCCCATATCGGGCACGTGCTCACACGTGTCATCAAGGACATGATCCCCAGATACCGTACGATGAAGGGATACTATGTTCCCCGTAAGGCCGGCTGGGATACACACGGTCTTCCGGTTGAACTTGAAGTTGAAAAGCTCCTTGGACTTGACGGCAAGGAACAGATCGAGGAGTACGGTCTGGCTCCGTTCATTGACAAGTGTAAGGAAAGCGTATGGAAATACAAAGGCATGTGGGAGGATTTTTCGGGAACCGTGGGTTTCTGGGCCGACATGAACGATCCGTACGTAACATATCATGATGATTTTATCGAGTCCGAATGGTGGGCATTAAAGACGATCTGGGACAAGGGGCTTCTGTACAAGGGATTCAAGATAGTACCTTACTGCCCGAGATGCGGAACACCGCTCTCTTCACACGAGGTTGCGCAAGGGTACAAGACGCTCAAAGAACGCACCGCGATCGTAAGGTTCAAGATCAAGGACGAGGATGCATATTTCCTTGCGTGGACGACGACACCGTGGACTCTTGCAAGTAACATAGGCCTTTGTGTCAATCCCGAGGATACATATGTCAGGGTAAAAGCAGCGGACGGATATACGTATATCCTTGCCGAAGCCCTTGCAGACACGGTGCTCGGCGGGATCGAGAGGGCCGAGGGCACTCCCGCCTATGAGGTACTTGAGACATACAAAGGTACCGATCTTGAATATAAGGAATATGAGCCTTTATACGAGTGTGCGAAAGCCTGCGCCGACGCACAGAACAAAAAGGCGTTCTTCGTATACTGCGATGATTACGTAACAATGGCCGACGGTACCGGTATAGTTCATATCGCACCGGCATTCGGTGAAGATGATGCCAGAGTCGGACGCAAATATGACGCACCTTTTGTCCAGATGGTGGATGAAAAAGGTGTCATGAAGGATGAGACTCCGTTTGCGGGAATGAGGGCCAAGCCCACACAGGCAGAGATAGATGCCGGAGCCGTTAGCGCCGATCCTGAGGTATTAAAGGAACTCGACAAGAGAGGGATACTGTTCTCCGCACCGAAGGTGGAGCATGATTACCCTCACTGCTGGAGATGTTCCACACCGCTTATATACTACGCGCGTGAGTCGTGGTATATCGAGATGACAAAGGTCAGGGATGACCTTATAAGAAACAACAATACGATCAACTGGATCCCCGAGTCGATAGGAACGGGACGTTTCGGAAACTGGCTGGAGAACATCCAGGACTGGGCCGTATCGCGTAACCGTTACTGGGGAACTCCGCTCAATGTATGGGAGTGTGAATGCGGGCACCGTCACTCGATAGGTTCGAGACAGGAACTGAAAGAGATGTCCGGACGTGATGATGCGCTCACGGTCGAACTTCACAGACCTTACATCGATGAATTTACGATCACATGTCCGAAGTGCGGCAAGCAGATGCACCGTGTTCCCGAAGTCATAGACTGCTGGTTCGATTCGGGTGCGATGCCGTTCGCGCAGTATCATTATCCGTTCGAGAACAAGGAACTGTTCGAGTCGAGATTCCCCGCGCAGTTCATATCCGAGGCGGTGGATCAGACGAGAGGATGGTTCTATTCCCTTCTTGCCGAGTCAACGCTCCTCTTTAACAAGGCCGCATACGAGAACGTTATCGTGCTCGGTCTCGTGCTTGACGAGAACGGCGAGAAGATGAGCAAATCGAAAGGAAATGCCGTCGATCCTTTTGAAGCACTCAAGTCGATGGGTGCCGATGCCATAAGATGGTATTTCTATATCAATTCCGCACCGTGGCTTCCGAACAGGTTCCACGACAAGGCTGTTATGGAAGGCCAGAGAAAGTTCATGGGAACGCTCTGGAATACATATGCGTTCTTCGTTCTGTATGCGAACATAGATGATTTTGATGCTACGAAGTATGAGCTTAAATATGAGGGTCTTCCCGTTATGGACAGGTGGATACTCAGTAAGCTCCAGTCAACGATAGATGCCGTTGACAAGAATCTTGACAAATACCAGATACCCGAAGCCGCAAGAGCACTCCAGGATTTTGTCGAGGATCTTTCCAACTGGTATGTAAGAAGGTGTCGTGACCGTTTCTGGGCAAAGGGAATGGAGCAGGACAAGATCAATGCATACATGACCCTTTACAGATGCCTTGTCGATGTGTCAAAGGCAGCTGCTCCGATGATACCGTTCATGACGGAGCAGATATACCAGAACCTCGTGCGCTCCATAGACAGCGCAGCACCCGAGAGCATTCATCTGTGTGATTTTCCGAAGGCAGAGTCATCGTGGATCGACACGGAACTTGAAGCCGACATGGATCATGTGCTAAAGACCGTTGTCATGGGAAGGGCATGCAGAAATGCGGCAAACATCAAGAACAGACAGCCGATCGCGAAGATGTTCGTAAAGGCTGAGTTTGAGCTTGGTGATTTTTACAAAGAGATAATCGAGGACGAGCTCAACGTCAAGAATGTGGAGTTTACCGACGATGTCAGAGCGTTCACGACATATAACATAAAACCGCAGCTTAAGACAGTCGGGCCGAAGTACGGCAAGTTCCTCGGCGGGATACAGAAGCACCTTGCAGCGATCGACGGAAATGCCGCAATGGATGAACTTGAAGAGTCCGGAGCTCTTAAGTTTGATGTTGACGGCAACGCGATAGAGCTTACAAAAGACGATCTTCTCATCGAGATGACCCAGCAGGAAGGATTTGAGTCGCTGAATGAAGGAACCATCACGGTAGTTCTCGACACAAAGCTCACTCCCGAGCTGATCGAGGAGGGATTCGTCCGCGAGATAGTATCCAAGGTACAGACGATGCGTAAAGAGGCCGGATTCGAGGTCATGGACAGAATATGCGTATTCGCGAAGGATAATGAGAAGATAGCACAGGTACTTACGGCAAACAGGGACGTTATCGCAAAAGAGGTTCTTGCCGATGACATAATCACCGGAAGC
>JAFZRD010000185.1 GCA_017620055.1 Lachnospiraceae bacterium | reverse complement strand
TGTCTCCGACGGAGAA
The DNA here is from genome assembly GCA_017620055.1 of Lachnospiraceae bacterium. The sequence goes on along the minus strand of JAFZRD010000185.1, from coordinate 7,717 downwards.
TGAGCGGGAATATGAAGTGACTGTGAAGCCTTCGTCAAAGTTCATCACTGCGATCAGGTACAACAGGGAGACCACGGATCCGAACTGTTATCCTGTCGGTATGGCCGTATGGGAAGTGATCAAACGGGTAACACAGGAGAGTCCCGAAGGCGGGGGATTTTCCGGTACAACCGGGCAGGCCGGCGAACCGGAGACGGTCGAGATCACAAGATACTCGGTCAGAAGGCTCGAGGGATTTGACAATATACTCGGATATGAGGGCTTTGCGATCAAACCTCCCACACAGGAAAAGAGCGGAGGTATCAGGTGTTCGCTCAGCATCCTTACGGATATTAAGGAAAACGGGCTGAAGAACGACGACAATATCACGGAATATTCTGTTGAGGAATACGGACATCTTCATATTCTCTCGAGGAACTGGAACTCGGGAAGTAAAAAACACATGACACTCGAGGATCAGCTTGTCCTTAAGGCATCCTGTTATGTCAGGGGAGGAGCCGATCATGTGCTGAGGATCGACGGAGACAAGACAGTCTTTGCCAACTCTCTTTACGATATAGCAGATTACAACGTTAACAAATATTTCAGAGGTTACATTAAACTTCACAAAGCATCGACGAATGAGGATGTATACCTGTACGGTCCGATCGTCGGACGTAATCCTTATTATGTTGCAAAGAAGGCTGCGGAGAATGCGAGCGAGAGTCTGGAGATCAGGAACTTCGCAAGAGATGTCATAATTGCTGTTGAGGGAGATCCGTCAAACCCGCCTGATCCATCCAATCCGACAAGGACATACAGCGCTTACTTTATCGGCGACAGCATAATGATGGGTATGACGATAAAGGACGGTGTCAATATAGAACACGGACCGTCGAAACCATCCGATTATAAACAGGTCAGCAGGCAGCCGAGCGTACAGATCGGAAAGAGGCTTGCGTCAAGGCTTAATGCGAGGGTTGACTGTACACTCGTTGCAAACGGCGGTGCTACATATTCGGAGCCGGGAGCAAATCTCTACAACATGCCCGACCTTGCAGACATAGCGATCGATACCGCAACAAGCCAGGGCAGGGATCCGGATTTCATATTCCTGATGGCCGGAGTCAATGACTGGGCGTACAAGGATCAGGGAGAAGGCCTTCACGAGGATACCGCCGTATTCGGCGAGAACGGGAACGGTTCGGGCTTTGTGACAAATGAATTCGGAGTCACTTACTATCCCGCTGACAAGACATACTGCATCGGCGTTGACAGGACCATCAAGAAGCTTGTCAACGAATATCCCGATGCCGAGATCATGGTATGCTCACCTCTTCGTGCATGGTGGATAAGCGGACCCGGAACGATCACAAAGAATTTAAGTACCGGAAAGGTTCTTGACGAATATTGCTACGTTCAGGAAAGCGTGTCGAATTATTACAAGAACACGCTTGGCAAGAACGTTCATTTCATAAATCTTTATGACGACATACTCGATCCGATGGGACTGCCGAACAGGAATCACGATCCGAATGCGGATCCGACACCCGAGAAGCATGTGAACTTCAAGAGGTATTTCCCGGACGGATATCATCCAAACCAGGCGGGATATGACGTCATATGCGGAAAAGATAACGATGACGGCACGGTAACCTGGGGTGTCATCATCGATGACATGACGGCACTCGGGATCATCCCGGCGGCAAACTGAGGATATAAGGAGAGAATATGAAGAATTTTCTGCTCGCACTGATACCCCATCTGACCACAAAAGCGGCTGTTACGGCCGCTGTGTGCGTAGTATCCACGGCTGCGGTGACCGCAACGACCACGGGTATCATATATTCACACAAAACAGCGGAATACAAAGATACGATAGAGCGTCTCGAAGCACAGCAGGAAGAAAATTCCGGAGTTGCCGCGGGTGAGAACAAACAGGCCGGGTCCGGACAGGCGACGGATACAGCCGTGCGAGTCGTCGACGGTATCCTTGAGGTGTGGGACGGATCTCAGTGGGTCGATTACGGCTCGGTGGATGATGTCGAGGCATCGGATCCGTATCGCGAAAACGACGACAGAAAAGAAGAGACGGAGAGGAGCGTGGCTTCAAAGAAGCTCGCTGAGCTTGGTCTGGCGATAAACGAAAAAGGTGAGATCGTGGCGGCGGATCCCGAGGCTGCCAATACGGTCGTTACAAATAACGGGATAACCGTTCTTGTTGGTAATAACGCGAATGCAAAGAATACAAATGCAGCAACAGCAGCAACAGCCGCAAACAGCGGTAAAGGCGTTGCAGGTGCCAGAAACAATGCTGCGGACGCCAGGGGGGAGTCAAATACAGCTGTGGCAGGGAATACGCCCGAACAGGTCATGGCGGCCATTCAGTCCGGGATGAAGACCGGAACTCCGGCTGCAACTCAGACCATCTCGGCGCTTCCTCAGAGCACTTCGCCTTCGGCAGGAGTTACGAACGTATCATGGACCGCATCACCCGATCCTTATGGCGGAGATGACCATGACAGCGGTGGAAACTCCGGTGGCGGAGGAGGCGGTGGCTCCTCATATTCATCATCCGATTCCGGAGGCAGTTCCGGCGGTGGTGGAGGTGGCGGCGGCGAATCGAGCCACGAGGAACACCATGAGGAACATCACGAGGAGAGTCACGAAGAGAGCCATGATGATTCAAGCAGCAGCAGTGATTCGGGCGGAAGCAGCGATTCCGGATCGAGCAGCGAAGGCGACGGCTTCTCGGAAGATTATCTGTAAGAAAATGAGAAAAAGGGACGGTTCCGAAATTCCATTTAGGATCAGGAACCATCCCTTTTTTGATGTATTTTAAGCGATCGATCTTCATCAACCGCACTGCGGATTGGCACGAAGGCGAAGTACCGTACCCGTGTCAACTTCCTGTGCGTTGTAGGAATCGGGTCCGAACGAATCGCCGTACTGACAAGCTTCGCATTCTGCCGGGAACATTCCGAGAAGTGCCCCCGTATTGTTATCAACTACTTCCCACGGACATGAAGGATTGTACTCGGGCAGTCCCTGTGCAAATACTACCATTCCGCTGCTGATGCTGTTAAGTTCCATGTTTGTGAGTTCTTTCATTTCCTTCTTCATGATCATCCCTCCTCGAACTGCTATTGCAGCTCCTTTTTTATTCTGGGTTCATGTTAGCACCCGAACCGTCACAGAAGCGTCATTGAGCTTTTTTCAACCAACCGCAGCGACAATCCTTCTTCTTGGGATTGCCGCGAAGGGCGGTAGACCAGGGGTGTGGGGAGTGTAACTCCCCGCGTTTTGAGAAAAAGGGACGGTTCTGAATTCTCAGAAAATGGAATGATAAAGAACATTGCAATATGTTGACAGTTTTGGATTCTTAATAAATGAAACAGAGGAAGTGAGTGAACCATTTTGAGGAAAAAAGGCTCATATTCTAGCAAATCGTGATTTAAAAAATGAGAAATCGGAACCGTCCCCTGGTCTCATTTTCAACTTCTGTAAAAAATCACTTCGAAAAACCGATTGGTTTGCTCGAATTCTTGTTTATAATCAACAAAATTACGAAACATGACAACGAGTGATTTTCGTTCGTTTTTCCGATATTGTCAGCAAGTTTAATATGTCATAATATGATTTCATATCATATAGTTTCATTTCATGTGGTTTTACCACATTGTGCATTTCTTAGGATTCATAATTTGTTTCGAATTATCTGTTCCATGATCTTCCACAACGAGTTATGAGATGAGCACAAATTAATCAGGAGGAAACCGATTTGCCTAGAACTGCCAGAAGTGCCAGTAGTACCGGCATATATCACGTGATGATCCGCGGTAATAACAAGCAGGATATTTTTGTTGATGATTTTGATCATGAGTTTTTCTTAAAGGTACTGAGAGAGTGCAAGGATTCACTTGGTTTTGAACTGTTTGCTTATTGTCTCATGCCCAATCATGTTCATCTTCTGATCAGATCGGCGACGGAGTCGCTTGCCAGAATCTTCATGAAAATCGGAACCCGGTATGCCACCTGGTTTAATCGAAAACACGGCAGGGTGGGACATTTGTTTCAGGACCGCTTCAGGAGTGAGAATGTTGAAACTGATCAATACTTTTTGACGGTACTTCGTTATATAATTCGGAATCCTTTAAAGGCAGGCTTGGAAAGCGAACCGGGGTATTACAGATGGAACTGTTACGATGATTACAGATTAAGCACGACGGACTCTCTTATTGATCGGGACTTTGCGTTTGAGTTGGCAGGTTCTTTCGATACACTGATGGAGTATATTCAACAGCAAAGCACGGATTCGGTGATGGATGTAGATGAAAAAGACATGACATTGCCTGATGATCGTGCGTTTGAGATGATGCGTGAGATCGCGAACTGTACTTCTGCATCACAGTTTGGAAGATTGGACAGAACCTTACGGAAAAATCACATCAGCAAAATGCTTGACTACGGGATGACAATCGGGCAGATATCCGCATTTACAGGATCATCTCTAAGTACAGTTTACAGGATCAAAAATGAGAAATCAGAACCGTCCCTTATTCTCAAAAAGTGAGAAACAACCGTCCCTCTTTTTCACTAAAGTTTATTTGCAATCTGCCGATATATATATCAGACATGCAGGGAAGCAGCGTAAAACGGATGGAACCGATCCTGTTTTATGCTGCTTTTTTATACATGAAAACAGAACTTTTACAATTGAAAATCAGGGCGATTTGAGTTATACTATATCGGATAACATGCATGTATTATGTGAACTTGAAACAATAAGCGTTGAAAGGGGAATGAAATGCTTTATTCAGATATAGGTATAGACCTAGGAACGGCAAGCGTGCTCGTATACGTAAGGGGCCGCGGAGTAGTGCTCAAAGAACCCTCGGTCATCGCTCTTGATACGGATACGAATACTATCAGGGCGATCGGTGAAGAGGCCAGGATGATGCTTGGCCGTACCCCGGGTAACATAGTGGCGATAAGACCTCTCAGACAGGGTGTCATATCGGATTACACCACAACCGAGAAGATGCTCAAGTACTTCATACAGAAGGCGGTCGGCAGGAAGAACTTCAGGAAGCCGAGAATAAGCGTATGTGTTCCGTCGGGAGTCACCGAAGTTGAGAAAAAGGCTGTTGAGGATGCGACATACCAGGCAGGCGCCAGATATGTCGAGATCATAGAAGAACCGATAGCCGCAGCGATCGGAGCCGGTATTGATATCGGCAGACCGTGCGGAAACATGATAGTCGATATAGGCGGAGGAACAACGGATATAGCGGTCATATCGCTCGGAGGAGCCGTTGTTTCGACTTCGATCAAAGTCGCGGGAGATGATTTTGACGAAGCGATAGTCAGATACATGAGGAAGAAGCACAACCTCCTGATCGGTGACAATACCGCTGAAGATATCAAGATCAAGATAGGTACGGCGTTCAAACGCCCGGAGATAGAGTACCTTGAGGTTACGGGACGTAACCTCGTAACAGGTCTTCCGAGAACCGTTAAGGTTTCATCCGAGGAGACCGAGGAAGCTTTAAGAGATACGACAGGTCAGGTAGTCGAAGCGATCCATTCGGTACTTGAGAAGACACCGCCGGAACTTGCGGCAGACATAGCTGCAAGAGGAATCGTCCTTACGGGCGGCGGAAGCCTTCTTAGGGGTCTGGAGGATCTGATCGCATACAAGACGGGTATCAACACGATGACGGCGGAAGATCCGATGACGGCGGTTGCGATAGGAACAGGTAAATACGTCGAGTTCCTTGCAGGCTATACGGACAACGTGGACTGATACCGGATATAGGGGAGTGTATTTATGGTAAAGGGACTGTACACGTCAGCAACGGGAATGATCAACGAACAGCGCAGGGTTGATGTGCTGGCCAACAATCTGGCCAACTCGTCCACCACCGGATTCAAGGCCGAAGGGTCGACATCCGAAGCGTTCTACGATGTTCTTGCGTATAAGATCAAAGATACATCCGAGCCTTTTGCGGCAAGGAAGCTCGGCGCCATGAACCTCGGCGTCAAGATAGGTGAGACATACAGGGATTTTTCGGAGGGATCGTTTGTGACGACCGGGAACCAGTACGACATGTGTCTCGCAGGAAAAGGCTTCTTCGCGATAGAGTTCACGAGCAAGGCCGGAGAGGTATCGACGAAGTATACAAGAGCCGGTGATTTCATTGTCAACACAAAGGGAGAACTGGTGAACAGGAACGGTGACTTCGTACTCGACATAAACGGCAGTCACATCATTCTCGATCCGCTTGTTGAGTCCTCGGTCGGACTCGACGGAACCATTTATCAGAACGGCAATGCGGTCGCACAGATCCAGGTCCAGGATTTCGAAGATTACAACTACCTGGAGAAGTACGGAGAGAACTACTTCGATGTAGTCGAGGGAGCGACTCCTATAGAATCCACAGCGACGGTATATAACGGAATGCTTGAAGCGTCAAACGTGCAGGCGGCCAAGGAGATGGTCAATCTGATCAACTACCAGCGTGCATATGAGACGAATCAGAAGATGATACAGGCTCATAACGAGACACTTGATATAGCAGTCAATCAGCTTGGCAAAGTCTGATAAGGTCAACCGGTAACAGTTCACAGTTAATAAGGAGGCAGATATGGTAAGAGCACTTTGGAGCGGCGCATCGGGAATGATGGCCCAGCAGACTAACGTAGATACTATCGCCAACAACCTGGCAAACGTCAATACTGTCGGATACAAGACAGAGCAGAACGAATTCAAATCACTTCTGTACCAGGAGATCCAGACAAGAACAACATCAGCCAACGGCATTCAGAAGCCCGTAGGTGCTCAGGTCGGACTCGGTGTCAGAAACGCATCGATCACTTCCGAGTTCACGCAGGGTGCGTTCCAGGCTTCGGAAAGCATGACGAGCTTCGCGATAAGCGGTGAAGGTTTCTTCGCCCTCAATGACAACGGCAAGACGGTATACACGAGAAACGGTGATTTTCACTTCGCCATAGGACCCGGTAATCAGATGTACCTGACGAATTCGGATGGATATCCGGTGCTCAACACTAACAACCAGCCGATCGTCATACCGGCGGATTACATTTCGAGCAAGGTTTCGGTAGATGCAAACGGACAGCTCACATATCCCGATGCGAACAACAATCTTCAGCCGATCCCGGGAATGCAGATAGGTCTGTTCCAGTTCCAGAACGCGAGCGGACTGTTCAAGGTAGGCGGCACGATGTATCAGCCCACGGAGGCATCCGGACCGGCCCTTAACGAGGCAACGAACGGAGCTCTCACCAAGTCGATCGTCAGACAGGGATACCTGGAATCGTCAAACGTGCAGGTAGCCGACGAGATGGTCAACCTGATCATCGCACAGCGTGCATATGAGCTCAATTCAAAGGTCATCACGACTTCGGATTCAATGCTTCAGGTAGCTAACGATCTTAAGAGGTAATATGAATGGATATAGGCAGCTTATACAATGATTATCTGACCGCGACCGCGAGTAAGGCGAGCAATCTCGAGAGAACGCTTAACGGCAATAACAGCCGCAAGAGCGACGACGAGCTTCTCGAAGCCTGCAAGCAGTTCGAAGCATATTTCTATGAACAGGTCTTCAAGAACATGGAGAAGGCGATGGTTCCCAAGGATGACGATTCCGATCCGAACAACACCCTCGTGGATTATTACAAGGAGAATCTCATCGCCGAGTATTCAAAGAGCATT
>JAFZRD010000184.1 GCA_017620055.1 Lachnospiraceae bacterium | reverse complement strand
GTTACGATGTCCATGTTATGACAGAAAGGGCAGCGCATATTGCAGCCGCCCATGAACACCGTTGCCGCGACGCGTCCCGGATAATCAAGCAATGTGGTTTTCATCAATCCCTGAATGTTAAGCACGGTATCACCTTTGGTATGAACTCATCCGCAGAAATTACCGACGCTTCCGTCGGCAAAAGGACTTCCGACATCACATCTTCCGTGATGATGAACGTCTCTTACGAAATCTTCCCGTTCGGTCTCAACCCTGTGAACTCCTATCCTGCTGATGCCTTCTTCCGTCTTGCTGTCGAGCATTCTGATCACTTCATCTATCTCAGCTTCCGTTGCCATAAGTGTCACCTCCCGGATATCACACAAAATGTTGTATTTTACGATGATATTATAACATGTTAAGATATCATTATGACAGTTTATGATCAAGTATACAGGTGAAGACGAAAGGAAGATCATGGAAAATACAGAAACCGAGATCACAGTGAGCGAGCCGGTCGAAACAGAAGCAGCCGCATCCGTTGAAAATACCGAAAGTGAGCCGGCGGGAAAGACCTGGCCGACCCAGACCGTTCTGACCATAAGAGCCATTGTCGGAGGATACGTCATGTATCTGGCATATCAGATCATCACGTCCGGAAATGAGATTACACCGCTGATGTGGGCTGCGGTGGCGCTGTTTATCGTCGCCGGGGGATTTCTTGTGGGGATGTCGGTCAAGCATTTCATATGCGGGGAATACGAAGGGGGGAGAGGCGACCACACCCGTCGATAGACGATTTGAATGTGCGAGTCTCCGATTTCCCCCGAATTGACAACGATTGAGGCATTTTGTATACTACAAATTGCGCAGCCGGGGAAGTAGCGGTTCCTTGTACCTGAAATCCGCTGTAGCAGGGGTGATATCCGGCAGAGGGTGATCCTGTGTGGCAGCCGCCCGGCGGGATGTGTGTTGATATTCGGGTCTTGCGCAACAAAGCGCCGTAAACCGTGTCAGGTCAGGAATGAAGCAGCACTAAGCGGATGTCTTTGTGTGCCGCAAGGGTGCCTGGATTGAGCATGTCCCATCGGTAGCGTACCTTGCAGATCATTCGAAGCCGGATGGCGCAATATGCAATAAGGAGGGACCCACGAAGTGGGAGGATCCCTTATTGCACGGCGACATCGACGAAGTCGATGTTGGTTTTGAAAGTATAATTCATAAGGAAACCAAGAAGTGAGCACACCAACCATCGTAGCAGTCATCATAGGGATCCTCGTCCTCGTCCTTCTCGCGGCGTGGATCTGGTACATGAAGCACAACAATTCGGACGACCAGATCTTTGACGATATGGAAGGGGTTGAGTTCGAGAATTACTGCGCCGAGCTTCTTGAAGCGAAGGGTTTCGAAAATGTTGAGACCACTCCGCCGAGCCATGATTACGGAATAGATATCATCGCGGATAAGGACGGGATCAGTTATGCGATCCAGTGTAAATGTTATTCCGACAGTATCGGGATAAGAGCCATTCAGGAAGCATATGCCGGTAAGGACTACTACGACAGCATGGTCGCTGTGGTCATGACCAATCAGAACTTTACGAAGAATGCCGTTGAATTTGCAAAGAAGCTTAACGTCGTTTTGTGGGACGGAGACTATGTCATGAGTCTTATTCATGAACTGGCCCTCCCGGAGAAGAGATCGATGATGGAGCTTCTCGGTAATATAATCAGGAAACCCGTAGACGATACGGAATAGAACAGGGAATGCTTATGTCAAAACGCATCCTGATGCTGACAAGTACATGGGACGGTGATTATACCAGACAGATCATTGCAGGAGTCCTCGACAGGATAGGCAATGATGATATTGAGGTGCATATTTTCAACTCATATGACACCGCAATGGAAGCGGACTATTTCAGAAAAGGCAGGGAGATATACCACCTTCCGTCACCTGAAAACTATGACGGTCTGATCATCGCGCTCAGTACGGTCGAGTCGGTCAAATACGTAAACGATATAAATGAAGAGTTCCGCAGCATAGGCAAACCCGTCGTCAGTATAGACATACGTGCCGAGGGAGCGATATTCTGCGGCCTTGACAATTACAGGTCCATGTATCAGATCGTTGAACATATGGTAACGATCCACGACTGCAGGACCTTTAATTATCTCGGTGGACCCGAGGATAACGAGGAAGCCGCAGACAGGTTCAGGGCATTTTGCGACTGCCTTGCCGCACACGGGATCAGGGTCGAGAAGAAGAGAGTACTTCACAGGAAATTCTGGAAATCCGACGGCAGGGAAGCCTACCGGGAGTGGAAGGAGCGCGGCGTCGGTATGGCCGATGCGGTGATCTGCGCGAATGATTTTATGGCGCTCGGATATACCGAGGAAGCTTTAGCCGACGGCATTTCGATCCCGGATTATATCAAGGTCACCGGGTTTGACAATATCGATGAGGCGCAGAGATACTTCCCTTCCATTACAAGTGTTAACAGAAACAGGAAAGCACTCGGCTACGAGTCCATGGATGCCCTTCTTGAGGCAATGAACGGAAACATTGAGTTCGATACACGTTTTGTCGAGGGCTATATCAGTTACAATGAGAGCTGCGGTTGCGACCTGACAAGAGACCTTCGGAACGATTACAACTATCTCATAGACAAGACCAAAAAGGCTCTGGAGACGGAACTGAGGCACAGTTACTCGAGACAGATCCTGTTTAAATGCAAGACGATGGATGATTACGGCGATGCACTGGAGAGGATCAGGGAAATGATCGACCTCGGGGATCTTGCCGTGTGTCTGAACAAGTCGTTCTTTGACGGGGAGCTTGACAAGGAACAGTCCGGATTTGATGACGAGATGTATCTGTATCACGGACATGACAAAAAGATCATAGACCGCAGGCAGCAGATGTATCCGGAAGAGTGGAGGAAAGGCGGCAGAGTATTTTTGTTTGCATCGCTCAGAAGCAGCTCAAAAACATTCGGATATGTGGTAATGCCGTACAAGGCGGATTTCTTCGAGAAGATCAAACACAGGACATTTGTGGAAAGCCTAGCGCTGTCCCTTCATAATATCGATCTCAGACTTGTGATCGACAAATACAAAGAGAAAGAAAAATAACAGTAAAAAGGGAGGAATCTGTTATGGAAAAGAAGAATTCGGCGCTTGTTGCCGGAGTGATCTTCGCACTTATGGTCATCGTTATCTGCGGAGTAAATGTGACCGGAGGAGGAGCATATCCGTTCGGAGGAACATTCTGGGCACTCGTTCCGCCGCTCGTTGC
>JAFZRD010000183.1 GCA_017620055.1 Lachnospiraceae bacterium | reverse complement strand
AGGTGAAGAAAGAGACCGGATACGAAAAGCTGAAGGTCGTTGCAACCGGAGGTCTCGGACGTCTCATCAGCAACGAGACCGGAATGATAGACGAATACAACAGCGATCTTACACTTGAGGGACTGAGACTGATCTATGCTAGGAATAGGTAACGTCACGCTTCCGAATACATGGATACTGGCACCGATGGCAGGGGTAACCGACCTGCCATTTCGCTTGTTGTGCCATGAAGCCGGAGCGGGGATGACATGCATGGAGATGATCAGTGCCAAAGCGATCTATTATAAGAACAAAGAGACCGAGGAGATGATGAGGATCGACCCCGCGGAAGGTATAGTGTCCTTGCAGCTGTTCGGTTCGGATCCCCGGATAATGGGTGATATGGCGGCACGCATCGAGGACAGGCCGTTTGCCGTACTCGACATAAACATGGGCTGTCCCGTACCAAAGGTCGTCAACAACGGTGAAGGTTCCGCACTCATGAAGGACCCCGCCCTTGCGGGCAAAATCATAAAGGCCGTGTCATCGTCGATATCAAAACCCGTGACTGTAAAGATCAGGAAGGGATTTGACGAGACATCGGTCAATGCCGAAGAGATCGCGAAGATCGCCGAGGATAACGGCGCAGCGGCCGTAGCCATCCATGCGAGGACGAGGGTACAGTATTACTCCGGTAATGCGGACTGGGACATAATACGCAGGGTAAAAGAAGCGGTATCCATTCCCGTCATAGGAAACGGGGATGTCGATTCATATGAGAGTGCAAGCCGGATGATGAAAGAGACCGGATGCGACGGAGTCATGATAGGCCGGGCGGCACAGGGCAATCCGTGGATATTCTCGGAACTTGTAGCCGCATCGGAGGGAAGGGAGTATACGAGGCCTTCAAAGGAAGAAGTGGCTGCCATGATACTGAGGCATGCCGGAATGCTCATCGAGTGCAAAGGTGAGTACATCGGCTCCAGGGAGATGCGCAAACATGCAGCCTGGTACACAAAAGGATTCCCGGGCTCTTCGGCCTTTCGTGGTAAGCTTAACACGGCGGAATCCCTGGGTGATCTGAAACGCCTGATGAGTGATTTTCTGCGAAGGCAGGACCCCTGAATAATGTTTGTTGACGATAGGTTTTGCTTGCGATATAATGCGTTTATTGTTTTGGAGTATATCCTGAATAATATTGAAAGGGTTGGGTTGTAAAAATGGAAGAAAAAAAGAATCTTATGTCTTACGAAAAACTTCGCGAACTTGAGGCGGAGCGCGATGAGAGAAAAGAGGTCATAAGAGCACAGATCGCTCAGAAGATCAAGGAAGCACGTGAGCAGGGCGATCTTTCCGAGAATGCGGAATACGATGCCGCCAAGGAAGAGCAGAGAGACAATGAACTTCGTATCGAGGAGATCGAGACTATCCTCAAGAATGCGGAGGTTTATCTTGAAGAGGACGTTGCCAAGGATTCGGTAGGACTCGGCAGCACGGTAACTCTTCTCGACGTTGAATATAATGAGGAAGTTGTTTACAAGATAGTCGGTTCAACGGAGGTTGACAGCCTTAATCACAAGATCTCCAACGAGTCGCCCGTGGGCAGGAAGCTCATCGGTGCCAAGAAAGGTGCAACGATCAGCGTTGACACACCTGCCGGCGTGATCGAATACAAGATATTAAAGGTTGAGAAGCCTGCGGGAGCCAAGTCTTCAAAGAGCACCAAGAAGACCGAGGAGAAGGCCGGCGCCAAGACGACAAAGGCAGCTGCCAAGGAAGAGAAACCCGCAAAGAAGACAACGAAGAAGAAAGCAGACAAGTAATGGGAAACACCGATCAGAACAAGGGAGGGCAGGAGCCCGATCTTAACCAGATACTGAAGAATAAGAGGGAAAAACTTGCGAACCTTCAGGCGGCGGGCAAGGATCCTTTTGTGATCACGAAATACGATCAGACGGATCATACCGCTGATGCTAAGGCGGCATACGAGGAGCTTGAGAGCAAGCTTCTTGCGGACCATGTTGCTCCGGCGATCGATGAGAGCCTTCCGGAGGAAGAGAAGAAGGCACTCGCCAAGCAGGAGTATGAGAGCCGTCGCGAGATAATGGATGCATCTCCCATCAATGTCAGCATTGCCGGACGTATCATGCTCAAGCGTGTCATGGGCAAGGCTTCTTTTATCAATGTCAAGGATCTCAAGGGCAATTCCCAGGTATATGTATCGCGTGATTCACTGGGGGAAGAACCTTATGCCGAGTTCAAGAAGTTTGAGCCCGGTGATATCGTGGGCGTAAAGGGATATATGTTCAGAACACAGATGGGTGAGGTGTCGATCCATGCGTCATCGGTTATCCTTCTGTCTAAGAACCTCGTACCCCTTCCGGAGAAGTTCCACGGTCTGACAAATACGGATATGCGATACCGTCAGAGATACGTCGATCTCATCATGAACGATGAGTCAAGGGATACGTTCATCAAGAGATCCAAGATCATCTCCACGATACGTAAGTATCTTGACGGACAGGGATTCATGGAGGTCGAGACGCCCATGCTCGTTGCGAACGCGGGTGGTGCCGCGGCAAGGCCTTTTATGACGCATTTCAATGCGCTTGATGAGGATCTTAATCTTCGTATCTCGCTCGAGCTGTATCTCAAGAGACTTATCGTCGGAGGACTCGAGAGAGTGTATGAGATCGGACGTGTGTTCAGGAACGAGGGACTTGATACGAGACACAATCCGGAGTTCACGCTGATGGAACTTTATCAGGCATACACCGATTACAACGGGATGATGGACCTTACGGAAAATATGTTCCGCTATATCGCGCAGGAAGTACTCGGAACAACGAAGTTTACCTATGGTGACATAGAACTTGATTTCGGAAAGCCTTTTGAGCGTATCACGATGATCGATGCGATAAAGAAGTACACGGGGATTGATTTTGATACGATACCCGATACGGAAGCGGCTAAGAAGCTTGCGGACGAGAAGGATATCCACTATGAGCCTTATCATCAGAAGGGCGACATCATCAGCCTCTTCTTCGAGGAGTTTGTTGAGGATAAGCTCATACAGCCCACGTTCGTAACGGATCATCCGGTCGAGATATCACCGCTTACAAAGAGAAAACCCGACAGACCGGACCTTGTTGAGAGGTTCGAACTGTTCATCAATACATGGGAGATGTGTAACGCATATTCCGAGCTCAACGATCCGATCGATCAGAGAGAGCGCTTTAAGGCACAGGATGCCGCTGCGGCAGCGGGCGACGAGGAAGCAAATCATACGGATGAGGATTTCCTCAATGCACTCGAGATCGGAATGCCGCCCACAGGCGGTATCGGCTACGGCATCGACAGACTGACGATGCTGCTGACGAACAGCCCGGCGATAAGAGATGTACTGCTGTTCCCGACCTTGAAGTCAACAGGCAAGTAAACCCCGGTAAAATCAAGGGTTTCAAGTGGTAAAAGGAACTTAGGTACCACAAAAGTGCCACAATAGTTCCAATTGTAGATGCAGAACAGTACATGATAATGCATT
>JAFZRD010000024.1 GCA_017620055.1 Lachnospiraceae bacterium | reverse complement strand
TTTGCGGTCGCTGATTTCGGGGCATATATCGAATCGATTGTTTCGGGAAAGAATTATGATATAAAGATGTGGTATACATACGCATCGGCCGCGGTCATAGCGGTCCTGACCGTGATATTCACAGTTAGATTTATCGTTATCGTATATAAGTCAAAGCAATTAAAGGAATATATCAAATGGTAAGAAATGTAGCCGTAGTCTATGATGACTCAAGAAGACCGGGCAAGGACATAGCGGGAATAACCGGCAATAAGAGCTTCGGACATACGATCTATAAGAGACGCACACTCAGGGACAGGACAAGGGACGTATTCCTTGGTATACCGGGGGTATCCGGATTCTACGATGCCGGAGACAAAGAGATAGCCGGATTAAGTAATACAGCTGTTATTTTATATTTCTCGGACTTCGGAGTCGCTAATATCAAGGATGTTGAGACGATTGTATACAAAGCGGGGTATGCTCACGAGAACTATAAAATAACACATGCAAATAGAATAGCATGCGTTATATTTAGCGACGCAAATGCTTACGGATCCGCTTCCATGGCTGATCTTGACGGATATACCGAGATCGTCAGCAATGCATTTACGGATCTGTCCGATGTGGCAAACTTCAGGTCGTTCATCACCGGCGGATTCGATGCGAGATTCTTCAACAGCCTGGCCGGAGATGAGTATACGGTCGTCAAGTCTTCGGCAAAAAAGGACAAGATAAAGGCCGAATACACATTCTACGGCCTTCTGCCCGACGATATGAAGCAGTGGTTCGCCAGACCGTTTGATTTCAAAGAGGACGAGAATTCGGCAAGTTACGCCATGCAGCGGTATCATATGACCGATCTTGCCATCAGATATGTACACTCTTCGATAACGTACGAGGAGTTTCGGGATATATTAAAGCACCTGTTTTACTTCCTGTCTCACAGAAAGAGCGAGAGCATCTCGAAGATGGAGTATGAGGCGCAGGCAAAGAGACAGTATGTGTCGAAAGTATACGACCGGATCAGGCAGCTGAAGGAGACGGAAGGTTACGAGGCGCTTTCGGCCGTTATAGCATCCGTGACCGGGTATCCCGACATCGATGCGATAGTGACAAGATACGTCAACATGTACGACCGGATGACAAGCAGCACCGTTTTTGATCCCGTAAGGGTCGTCAGCCACGGTGATCTTTGCTTTTCAAACATACTGTATTCGAATTCCGATTCGTTCGTGATACTGATAGATCCGAAGGGCGCCCTGAAGGAAGAGGATCTTTACATGGATCCTTTCTACGATTACGCCAAGCTTTCGCATTCGATATGCGGACATTACGATTACTTCAACAGCGATCTGTATGAGATAACGATAGACGAGAATATGAAGGCCGGAGTGAAGGTCGATGCCGATAACCGCCTGTTCATGGAACTGTTCAGGGAGTGCCTTTCGGCCGCCGGAATAGATGTCAGGCTCATAAGGCTCTATGAGGCATCCCTGTTCCTGTCGATGCTGCCTCTTCATATGGACAGGCCCAAGAAAGTCCTCGGCTTCATATTGAACGCCATAGCTATACTGGACAGTCTGGAGAAATGATATGTACGAAGATCTGACATTTGTGTTTGACGTGGACGGAACGCTCTGCCCGATCAAAAAGGAAAACGAGAGGTACGAGGATCTCGTCCCCTATAAGGAGATGGTCGACAAGATCCGCGAATACAAGAAGGGCGGGGCAAAGATCGTGCTTCTCACGAGCCGCAACATGAACTCGTTTAACTGCAATATAGGTCTTATCAATGCTAAAACGGCAAAGATACTGCTCGAGTGGCTCGATAAGTGGGATATTCCCTACGACGAGATCGTATACGGAAAGCCCTGGCCCGGACATCACGGTTTCTATGTCGATGACCGGACGGTCAGGCCTTCGGAATTCCTGGAAAAGAGCGTCGACGAGCTTGATGAGATAGTAAGGAGAGACCGATGCAGATAGTCATCACTATGGCGGGTCTCGGCTCCAGGTTCAGAAAAGCCGGATATAATGTCCCCAAATACGAGATCACGGTCCACGGAAGGTCGCTATTTGCCTGGTCGATGGAGAGCCTGAAGGGCTATTACAGCCCCGATAACGATTACTATTTCATCGTCAGGCGCGAGGATGAGGCACGTGATTTTATCCTGAAAGAGTGGGAAGAGATAACGGGCGACTCCAAAAGGGCCAATGTTATCGAACTTGATGCGCCGACGGACGGTCAGGCCACCACGGCGATGCTGGCCGCACCTTACTGGAGGACCGAAGATTCCCTGCTGATATACAACATAGATACGTATGTCGAAGCGGGATGCATGAAGAGTGAAGATATAAGCGGAGACGGGTTCATCCCGTGTTTTAACGCGCCGGGTGATCACTGGAGCTTTGTGGCCGTTGACGGTGCAGGGGATGCGACACAGGTCCGCGAGAAGGAGCGTATTTCCGACAACTGTACGCTGGGGGCGTACTGGTTCTCGTCATGCGCACTCTACGAGCGGATGTACCGGGAATACTATTCGGACGATGCGAATATGGAGAAAGGCGAGAAATACGTGGCTCCGCTGTACAATTACATGATATCGAAGGGGTTTCGGGTCAGGATATGTCTTGTGGATGCAAAGTGCGTCCATGTGCTTGGCACGCCCGAAGAGCTTGATGTGTTTGCCAAAGAGGAAATATAAAGGGGTCAGATGGGTTCAAACAGACATTATTTCAAAAGGGGAGTCAGTTTTCTGAAGCGAAACGGCATAAAAGCGACAATGGCCAAAGTCCATGAGAGGCTCGCGAGGGATGCCGAAGAGAAGTACTACGTTCCCGAGCCGGTATCGGATGAGGAGCTGGCTTATCAGAGAAGCCGGGAATTCGCCACGCCGTACAAGTTCTCGATACTCGTGCCGGTATATGAGACCGATCCGGAGCTATTCCGAAATATGCTCGACAGCGTCGGTGAGCAGACGTACGGGAACTGGGAACTGATACTGGCCGATGCGAGTGCCGATGATTCGAGGCGAGGTATTGTCCGGGCTTTTCTTGAAGAATACAACCTGATGTGCAGGGATATATACGGGACCATATTCGATAAGGTCAAGTACGTCCGGCTCGGAGCCAACGAAGGAATATCCGGGAATACGAACAGGGCGCTCGCCCATGCCACGGGCGACTATGTCGCGCTTCTCGATCATGACGATATTCTCGCAAATACGGCGCTCTTTGACATCATGACCGCGATGGAGGAAGCGCAGGAGAAAGAGCGCGAGAGCGAATCCATCTCAAAGATCATGGCCGTATATACAGACGAGGATAAGGTCAGCTTTGACGGAACGCAGTACTATGATCCGAACATCAAGCCGGACTTTGATCCCGTGCTGTTGTGCACGAACAACTATATATGCCACTTTTTCCTCGCGGATACCAATCTCGCGAAAGGTGTCGGGGGATTCCGGTCCGATTATGACGGTGCCCAGGATCATGATTTTATATTAAGGTGTACCGAGGGGATCAGAAGAGACCGGATACTTCATGTGAAGAAGGTGCTCTATCACTGGCGCAGCTCGCCGGGTTCGACATCCGATAACCCCGATGCGAAGCTGTATGCCTATGAGGCGGGAAAAAGGGCGGTGGCGGACCATCTGCGAAGATCGGGCGTGGATACCGATGTATCGGATACGGTACATCTCGGGTTCTTCTCTCTGTCGTATGCGCCTTTTTATACGAGCGTTCTGACGATACCGCCGAGAGAACTTGAGGGCATGAGGGATTTTGCGGATCTGTCGTTCAAGGATGAGTTCGTGATGGTGCTGGGGACGGACATTGTGCCTGTGGATGACGAGTTCATCGATGAGATGCTGCCGTGCATGAACCTGCCTAATGTCGGGGCGGTTACCGGAAGGATAATCGGCCGTGATGGGAAGATAGAAAGTGCCGGTTTCGAGATCGGCGCGGACGGCACTTTGCAGCCGATGTATGCGGGACAGAACAGGAAGTTTTCGGGATATATGCACAGAACCGTGCTCGACAGGCTTGTCGACGGTTTCGCGCAGGACTGCGTGCTGCTTCGAAGGGACGCGGTCAAAGAGTGGTTCCCGAAGGTGACACTGAAGGAAAGGTTTGACATATATTACACGCCGAAGGTTGTATTCAAGAGACGGGGAAGATGAGCGAAGTAACCGTAATAATACCTAATTACAACGGCATATCGTACCTAAAGGACTGCCTCGATTCGCTTGCTGCCCAGACCATGAAGGCCGATATCATCGTGGTTGACAACGCGTCCGAGGACGGATCCGCTAAGATCGCCGAAGAATATGAGGGCGTCAGGCTAATACCGCTCTCACAGAACTTCGGTTTCTGCCGTGCGGTCAATGAAGGTATCAAGGTCACGAAGACGAAGTACCTGATCCTTCTGAATAACGATACAAAGGCAACGCCCACGTTCGTTGAGGAGCTGTACAAGGCGATAGATGCACATGACGACACATTCTCCGTGGCGTCGAAGATGCTGCAGATGAACGCTCCGGATAAGATAGATTCGGCCGGTGACCTGTACTGCGCTCTCGGATGGGCATTTTCGCTCGGGAAAGACGGCAAAAGCAGCAGGTATGATAAGGAATCGGTGGTATTTTCCGCCTGCGGGGGGGCCGCAATATACAGGAAGGACCTGTTCGAGGAGATAGGGTACTTCGATGAGCTTCATTTCACGTACCTTGAGGACGTGGATGTCGGATACAGGGCAAGGATAATGGGGTATGTCAACAGATATACGCCGAAGGCCGTCGTGTATCACGCGGGGAGCGGCTCGACCGGAGGAAGGTACAATCCGTTCAAGGTAAGGCTCGCGTCGCGTAACAGCTGGTACGTCATATACAAGAACATGCCGGCGCTCCAGATACTTATCAATCTGCCGTTCTTTATCATCGGATTCGGCACGAAGGCCCTTTTCTTCATATGCAAGGGCTACGGAAGGGAATACCTGTCGGGCATGAAGAGAGGATATCTGATGTGCGTGGCGGGAAGGAAGTATCCTTTCGACAAAAGGTTTGTCAAAAACTATTTCCGCATTCAGCTTGAATTGTGGTTAAATATGATAAGACGCATAACGGGTTAAACACAGCGTCGAAGAGGTTATTATGATCAGGGACAATCAGCGGCTCATCAACAGGCTGACGCTTGTTATCGATGGATTTGTCATAGCGGTAAGTTACGTATTCGCCTACTTTCTGAAGTTTCAGAGCGGGCTTTTACTCTACGATGAAGGTCTGTCCATTCAGACATACATGACGGCTCTCTATTTTCTCGTGCCGGGCTATCTGATACTGTACTCACAGCTCGACCTTTACCACACGAAGCGCGCTTCGGGGAGAAAAAGAGAGCTTATCAACGTTATCAAGGCAAATACGATCGGCGCGCTCATTTTCATGATGGCTCTGTATGTGATCAACCAGCCCGATTTCTCGAGGCAGATGATCTTCATATTCTGGGCCATGTGCATATGCCTCGAGACCGCAGTCAGAAACATCATGAGAGCCCTGATGATGTTCTGGTGGCAGAAGGGCTACAACATCAAATACGTGCTGCTCGTCGGATATTCAGGTTCCGCCGAGAGCTATATCAACAAGATACTTCTCAATCCCCAGTGGGGATACGTTGTCAGGGGAATACTCGATGACAATACCGAAAGAGGCACCGAATACAAAGGGATCAAGGTCCTCGGTACGATCGATAATCTTCCGCTGATCCTCCCGGAGAACAAGCTCGACGAGATCGCGATCACGCTTCCGCTGGGACAGTACGGAAGGCTTAAAGAGATCGTCAATCTGTGTGAAAAATCAGGTGTCCACACGAAGTTCATTCCCGATTACATGGGTATCATCCCGAACCGTCCGTATACCGAGGACATCCAGGGACTCCCGGTCATCAATATCCGTCATGTGCCTCTTACGAACACGCTCAACGCGGCGATCAAGAGGACAATGGATATCGTGGGATCGATAGTCGGAATCATCCTGTCGTCCCCGATAATGATAATATCGGCGATACTCATCAAACTTACGAGCGACGGCCCCGTCATATTCGCACAGGAGAGGGTCGGCCTTCATAACAAGCCGTTCTCGATGTACAAGTTCAGGACGATGATAGAGCAGACCGAGACAGAGGAGGCAAAGGGCTGGACGACGAAGAACGATCCGAGAGTCACAAAGGTCGGAAGGTTTCTGCGGAAAACGAGTCTTGACGAGCTGCCGCAGCTGTTTAACATACTGGTGGGGCAGATGTCTCTTGTAGGCCCGCGTCCCGAGAGACCGCAGTTTGTCGAGAAGTTCAGGGAAGAGATCCCGCGTTACATGATCAAGCACCAGGTGCGTCCGGGTCTGACCGGATGGGCACAGATCAACGGCCTTCGCGGTGATACATCGATCGAGAAGCGTATCGAACACGATCTTTATTATATTGAGAACTGGACGTTCGAATTTGACATAAAGATAATCATTCTGACGGTATTCATAGGGTTCATTAACAAAAATGCTTATTGATGTCATTATCCCCACATACAAACCGGATGAACGCCTGCTCACCATCGTAAAGCGGCTGCGGGACCAGAGCGTGGTGCCGAACCGCATAGTCCTTATAAATACCGAGCAGAAATATCTTGATAATCTGCTTCGGGGCAGGAGCTACGATACGACGGGGAAGTTCTTCGAGGTCAGGAACGTTTCCGCAAGGGAATTCGACCACGGGGCAACGAGAAATGCCGGAGCAGCGGGCAGTACGGCGGATTATCTTCTCTTCATGACCCAGGATGCGCTTCCCGCAAACGACAAAATGATCGAGAATATGGCAAAAGCCTTCTCGCAGAGCGGCGTTGCGGCGGTCTATGCAAGACAGCTTCCGAATGATGATGCCTCTCTGGGTGAGAGATTCTCAAGATCGTTCAACTATCCGCCGGAGTCTTCGGTCAAATCCGAAGAAGACAAGGACAGACTCGGCATCAAGACATATTTCTGCTCGAATGCCTGCGCGATGTATCACAGGGAAGTGTTCGAGAGGCTCGGGAGATTCCCGAAAGACATGATATTCAATGAGGATATGGTTTTCGCACATACTCTGATAGAGAACGGATACCGTATCGCATACGCTGCGGATGCGCTCGTGTACCATTCGCACAATTACACGAACATGCAGCAGTTTCACAGGAACTTTGACCTAGCGGTCTCCCAGGCGATGCATCCCGAGGTGTTCGCGGATGTATCATCGGAGTCCGAGGGAAAGACATATGTTAAGGAAGCTTACGGCTATTTCAAGAGGGCCGGAAAGAGTGCGTATTTCGTCAGATTCGCCGTGCAGAGTGCGTTTCGGCTCGCGGGATACAAGCTCGGCAAGAAATACGATAAGCTTTCCAGGAAACAGATACTTAAGTGTACTTCCAATCCGAATTATTTTCACAAACACTGGAGCTGACAGATGAGCGATATCGATAAATACTGCAGCCTTTGCGGCAGGAGCACGGAAGATGTGGGTACTCTCACTCCGATCTCGGAAGGGATCAGGGTGTGCGGATCGTGCCTTTCAAATGCCATGAGGGTGGCACAGCAGCTTACGGATCTGACAAGGAATTCGGACAATCTGTCCATGTTCAATCCGTTCTT
>JAFZRD010000182.1 GCA_017620055.1 Lachnospiraceae bacterium | reverse complement strand
TTTGATATCTCCGCGGTATAGCTTCCGGAAGTCAATGATACGGTTCCCGTTCCGTTATCATCAAGGGATCCCGTCTGCATGACTTCTCCCGTACGGTTATTGAATCCTCTTCTGATCATGATCCCCGCACCCGACAGGGGTACGTTCGGATCTGAGGCGTCTCTTACGACAAACTGTGACGGATAGAGAGTTCCGTTATTCGTATATCCCATGTAAATGGGTTCGACCGCATATTTGCCGGATCCGAACTTTGCCGTGATACCGTATACACCCACTTCATTGAGTGTATCCTTGCTCGCGGTCACGCTGAATGTCTCATCATCGGTACAGTCAATGACTACTTTGTAGTAACCGTCTCCGTCCGTTGAAGACTCCGCTACGATCCGGTCATCGGCCTCTGACCTGACAACGATCTTCGCATCCTCCATCGGCATGGAAAATTCATCCATGACATATCCGTACAGGGTTTCCGTCTCACGAAGTGCCGGCGCAATATTGTAAACAACATACGCACGGTTGATCATATCTGATTCGAGATAATCGTACTGATCCACCGTTCCCTTGCTGTACGAATCAATATCCGCCACATTATACTCGGTGGCCTCCCCGTCCTTACAGTATATATAGCGGACAAGGCAGTCGTTTCTGAAATAATACCTTGATTCAATCTTTGTTGACGAAATATCGATGGGTGCATCTATAAATGTCTTGTATTCAGACACGTAATTGATATTCCCGTTATCGTAATAATAATCGATCACCTCAAGGATATCGCCGCTGTCAAAAACCTCCGTGATCTTTTCCACGGAATCGTTTTCGGGATTGACATACACTTTGTAATCCGATGAATCGTTGTCGGGAAGATCTGCCGTAACACGCTTGTATTTAAATGTGTTAACAAGAGCTTCCGCAGGATCCTTAACGTTTTCTATTCTGGAAAATACCGTGTCTTTCCATTTTAGCTTTTTGTTTCTCTTTCCGGGCTTGAACAGTATCCTTGAATAATCAACGACACCTTCTCTGGCATCTTCGATATCCTGCTCGGCCATTTCGTGAGATACCGACTCGTCCTCAGGTTCGGGCTCCGGCTCCGGTTCGGGTGTCGGTGTCGGCGCAGTTTCACTTTCCTGTGTCTGTGTGTCGGCCGTGATAGCCATCTTCC
The DNA here is from genome assembly GCA_017620055.1 of Lachnospiraceae bacterium. The sequence goes on along the minus strand of JAFZRD010000182.1, from coordinate 9,319 downwards.
TGTCGTAATTCCTGAATATGGCCTTGACCGCGATATAGGATCCCACCATGACCGCAATGAGTACAACGGAATAGATCACCACTCCGATTATAGTTACGGTCAGTCTGTCTTTCTTCTTTTTGTCTTTACCCTGACGGTCGTCCCTGTTGTCTTTCAAGATGCCCTGCCTTTGTGATTTTTACAATTAATCATACGAACTTGTATATTGTCGTTGTCTCGTATTTCTGACCCGCATCGAATATGGGATGTTCGAATGCCGGATCGTTAACGCTGTTCGGGAAATACTGTGTCTCAAGACAGAATCCCGTACGCTCCCTGTAATGTGCGCCGTCTTTTCCTTCCTGGGGTGCGATGCAGTTACCTGCATAGAACTGGACTCCGGGAAGATCCGAATAAACTTCCATGCGGCGTCCGTCCGCTTCGGCCGTTGCGATGAGCTGCGAACTTCCGTTATATCCGTCGACAACATAATTGTGATCGTATCCCTTAACAAGAAGAAGCTGCTCAAAGCAGGCTCCGATATCTTCCCCGATCGTCTTCTCTTTTGTGAAGTCCATGACCGTTCCGGCAACCGGTGCGATCTCTCCGGTGGGGATGGCTCCGGCAACAACCGGTGTATAATGCGAAGCTTTGATCATAAGCTTTGTCTTTTCGATCGATCCGGAATCATGTCCGGCCAGGTTGAAGTATGTATGATTGGTCATGTTGATGAGTGTCTTCTTGTCGCTCACACCCTCATATGAGATGACCAGTTCGTTGTCTTTTGTAAGCGTGTACGTAACACTGATCTCAAGGTTTCCGGGGAATCCGTTTTCCATGTCGGGTGAGCTGTACGAAAACTTCACATGATCATCACCCGTTTCGGCATTCCACAATACCTTATGCATCCCTTTGTAGAAATCCGAATGCAGATTGTTGTCATTGTCATTGACCGCCAGTTTATACTCTTTGCCGTCTATCGTAAACTTTGCACCGGCTATACGGTTGGCGCTCCTTCCGACGGTAGCTCCGAAGAAGCTTCCGTTGACGAGATAATCCTCTCCTCCTTCGAATCCGAGGATAACATCTTTGACGTTGCCCTCTTTATCCGGGACAAGAAGATTGACAAGGCAGGCTCCGATATTTGTTACCGCAGCTTCCATACCTTTTCCGTTCCTGATCGTATATAACCTGATATCCTTACCCAACTGTGTTCTTCCGAACTGAGAAACGTCAACGCTCATGATCCATCCTCCTGTGTTTTGTTTTCCCTGAACCGCTTTAAAGTTCCACTCTTGCGTCAAGCGCACGTGACAGTGTTACTTCATCTATGTATTCGAGTTCTCCTCCGACCGGAACGCCGCTTGCTATCCTCGTGACCTTTATACCTGTCGGTTTGATCAGTTTGCTGATATACATCGCTGTAGTCTCGCCTTCGATACTCGAATTGGTCGCGATGATGACCTCATCCACATCCCTCTCGAGTCTCTTGATGAGTTCGGTCAGCTTTATATCCGAAGGTCCTATTCCAAGGCTCGGATTGATGGCTCCGTGAAGAACATGATAGACGCCGTTATACTTGTGAGTCTTCTCATACGCCGTCATATCCCTCGTATTCTCCACGACCATTATCTGTTTCTGATCCCTTGAAGGATCCGAACATACCGGGCAGGTATCCCTGTCTGTCAGAGTGAAACAGGTATTGCAGTATCTGATGTTCTCACGTGCCTGAGTCATGGCCGTTGCCAGCTTTTCCACCTGTTCCTTCGGCATGTTAATTATGTGAAATGCAAGACGCTGGGCTGATTTGCTTCCTATCCCCGGCAGCACCGCAAGCTCCGCTATCAGTCTGCTGATATAACCGCTGTACAGATCCATTCCTTATACTCCCTTTACTTTATGCTCCCCCTGCCGGACTTCCTCTAAGGAGACTCGCACATTTAGAATCGACTTCGTCGATGGTGCTCGTCGTGCAGCCAGGGTCCCACCACTTCGTGGTCCTCCCTACCAGCCTATTCCCCCGAGTCCACCTGTCAGTTTACCCATGCTTGACGAGCTCTCTTCCTCAACCATCCGGAGAGCCTCGTTTGTTGCAGCCATTATAAGATCCTCAAGGGTCTCGATATCATCGGGATCAACCGCTTCTTCAGAAAGCTTCACCTTCGTGATCTCGCGTTTTCCGGATACGGTGATCTCAACCGCTCCGCCTCCGGCCTTCGCAGTGAACTCTTTTTCCTCGAGCTCCTTCTGGTTCTCTTCCATCTGGCGCTGCATCTTCTGCGCCTGTTTCATCAGATTTGCCATGTTCCCGGGCATTCCGCCTCCGGGAAATCCGCCTCTTTTTGCCATGTGATCTTCTCCTGTTCTGTAGTTATGATCCTGTTATTCGAACTCTTCGTCATCCACGGTCACTTCCATACCGAACATGGATGCCGGCGGGAAATACTGTCCCTCTTCCTCCGCCTTTGTTCCGGAGATGAGTTCATAATCAACTTCCTTTCCTATTACTTCCGCAAACGCTTTATCGAGCTCCTCCCTGAAATCATCCTCATCGCACAATGACATTATCGTGTCGTCGATAAGCTTTATCACAAGCTTTCCGTCTGACGGTCTTACCGACAGCTCTGCTGTGTTGAGGCACGCGATATACATCTGCGGCATTTTCTTCAGTATATCTTTCCAGGATGAATTGATCTTTCGAAGTTCTTCCTGTGTTGCTTTCGGAAGCTTCATCGCTTCATCCCTGGCTTTTTCCTTTGTTTCCTTTTTATCGGCGGATTCCTTCGGCGTGATCCTCTCCACGCCCTCTTCGTAGGAAGCCCTCGTAAGATCACCCTTCTCGATCAGATCCTCTATGACCTTAAGGCGGTCACTTATCGACTCAAGATCCTTCTGCATCTGCGGCCTGCATATCCTGATGATCGTTATCTCGATCAGGACTCTCTTTTGGACCGCAAATCGAAGGTCGTTGGACAGTTCGGAAAATATCCTTATATAGCGAAGTAACTGTTCCTCGGGTATCGCCTCCGCTTCTTTTTTGAGAAGCGCAAGATTGTCGGCTGTTATATCGACAATATCCGCGATATCTTTGGCAGACCTTGCCAGAAGGACGTTTCTCAAATGCCAGATGAAATCATTGATGAACTGGGTCAGATCCCTTCCCTGTACCAGTATCTCATCGATCAGATTGATGCTGTCCGTAACGGATCTGGCCGCCAGGCTCCTGAGGAACACCGAGAACACCGAAGTATCAACCGCGCCAAGTACTTCAAGTGCGCGCTCATAAGTAATCTCCTTCCCGAGAAAGAATGACGAGCACTGATCGAGAAGCGACAGGGCATCTCTCATTCCGCCTTCGGCCTTTGATGCGATATACTTTATCGCCCTGTCATCAACCTTGATCTCTTCCCTTAAGGCCACCTCTTTCAGCCTGTTCTCAAGAGTATCAGTATCGATCCTCTTAAAATCATACCTCTGACATCTCGACAGGATCGTCACGGGTATCTTGTGCGGCTCGGTCGTGGCAAGGATGAAGATAACGTATTCCGGCGGCTCCTCCATCGTCTTGAGAAGGGCATTGAACGCATCCTTTGTTATCTGGTGCGCCTCGTCGATGATGTAGACTTTGTATTTGCCGTTTGTCGGAGAATATGCGACGCTCTCCTTGATCTGTCTCGCATCGTCGATACCGTTGTTTGAAGCGGCATCCATTTCGATCACATTAAGGCTTGTTCCCGCGGCGATGCTTTTGCAGCTCTCACATTCCCCGCACGGATTACCTTCAACGGGATGTTCGCAGTTCACTGCCTTTGCAAATACTTTTGCGGCACTGGTCTTTCCCGTGCCGCGCGTTCCGCAGAACAGATAAGCATGACCTATCCTGTTCGCCTCTATCTGATTGCGTAATGTGGTTACTATCGCGTCCTGACCTTTTATCTCGTCGAAATTGTCCGGACGCCATTTTCGGTAAAGTGCTATGTAGGACATTTAATCTCCAAAGCTTATTCCGAGCATTTTGGCTTCCTGGATGATCGTTGCGTTGGGATCGAGCATCTTCAGCTTGCCCGCAACGTCTTCAAGGGGAACCTTTACGATCTCCCTGTTGCGGTATCCGACCATGAATCCGTACTCGCCTTCAAGGATAAGCTTGCCCGCTTCCGCCCCGAGACGGCTTGCGAATACCCTGTCGTAAGGGCAAGGGCTTCCGCCTCTCTGGGTATGTCCGGGAACCGTAACCCTGACTTCCTGTCCGGTCCTCTCCTGGATCGCCGCAGCGACCTCGTATGAGACCGAAGGATGAGGCATCTTCTCAAGCTTCTTGGCATATTCCTTCTTGGAAAGCTTTGCGTCTTCCTTGCTGATCGCGCCTTCGGCAACGGCGATGATCGTGAACCTGCTTCCTCTTTCCTCACGCTGTTTGATCGCTTTGACGACCTTGTCGATATCATAAGGGATCTCGGGGATCAGGATTATATCGGCACCGCCTGCCATTCCGGCGTTAAGTGTAAGATAACCTACTTTGTGTCCCATAACTTCCACTATGAACACACGGCTGTGTGAAGCTGCTGTCGTGTGGATGCAGTCGATGCATTCCGTTGCGATGTCGACCGCGGACTGGAATCCGAACGTCATGTCCGTTCCGTAAAGGTCGTTGTCTATCGTCTTCGGAAGCGTGATGATGTTAAGACCTTCCTCCCTTAAAAGATTGGCTGTCTTGTGGGTCCCGTTTCCTCCGAGGATAACAATACAGTCGAGACGAAGCTTGTAATAGTTCTGCTTCATCGCTTCCACTTTATCAAGGCCGTTCTCATCCGGATCCTTGATCGTCTTGAAAGGTGTTCTGCTGCTGCCGAGGATAGTTCCGCCGACAGTAAGTATTCCTGCAAAATCCCTTCCCGTGAGCATCTTGAAATCGCCGTAGATAAGGCCTCTGTAACCGTTGAGGAATCCGTAAATCTCCACATCTTCCTTGCTGTTGACAAGAGATTTAACCACACCTCTCATTGCGGCATTAAGTGCCTGACAATCTCCTCCGCTTGTGAGCATTCCGATTCTTTTCATCTGATCAGTCCTTTCTGCAATCCATTATAACATCAACCATTTCACCGACATTCTTGAGCTTAACGATCGTCTTCATGTCAAAACTGATATCGAATTCCTCTTCCACGGAATCGATCAGTGTGATGTGAACAAGAGAGTCCCATCCTTCCACATCCGCAGCGGTAGTCTCGTCGTTCACCTTCAGGTCCGGATCGTCGAATACATCGGCGAACACGGCATTCAAACGTTCATATACTTCTTCTCTTGTCATGTTCTTCACTCCTTACCGGTTTTCTTAACATCAATATGTGTATTCTTATTTGTGTACGGTATCGTCAGATCGAACTCCCATGTCGTATTGCCCTCGGCATCTTCCGATGCCTTGGAAAATCCCATGCGGTCGTAAAAATCCCTGACCATGTTGTTCTTGGCAGTGGGATAGTAATATCCGATGATCTTCTTAAGGCCTGCTGCCTTCGCTCTTTCCGCAAGTGAATCCATCATCGCGAATTCCATGTCTCGCTTCAGGACACGGCAGCTCATGATCCACAGATCCATGTCGAGAACTACACCGTTTATGTGACCGATCACTACCGATACGACACCGTTGTCACCGAACTTGTCGATGAGCTTTCCGTATATGTCGATATACTCGGAAGAGTCCGCAACTTCTTCAATATCCGCCCGTGAATATCTTTTTGTGGTGAGATTGAACTGATTGCTCTTGTTGGTAAGCTGTGCGATCCTGTCAAGAAGTACCGGCTCGAATGAATCGATGATACCGGTCATCTCAAGAGAATCGAGATACTGTCCGTAATCGGCGAACGATGCTTCAAGCGCGGCGCGCTGTGCGTTAGCCTTGTACATCTCGTTTCGCTTCGCGTCATCGGCTGACAGATTAGTCACTTCGAAATATCCCGCATGATCTATCGCACGGATATAGTTTTCCACATTTCCGATCTCGGGAATGGCAACGCCCGGAACCTGTGCCCTTATGATCTCCCGTTCGGCGGGATTGTCATCAACGAACACGAAGCTTTCGGGAAGCAGGTTAAGCTCTGCCGCCGTATCCGCGAGGTTCTTGCTCTTCGGGTCCCAGTTTGCCTTGATCACGACAAAATCATCCTCTTTGAGTGTGGAATCGGGATGATTCAGTCCCGCTATCGCATTCTCATGATCGTTCTTCGAATCGACAGTCAGTATAACGCCTATATCCTTGTGGCTCTTAATGTATTCCTGGAATTCACTGTATGCCTGTCCCATGCTTGTCTCGGGACCGATAGCAAGATTCTCCGGACCGTCATCGCCGACGATACCACCCCAGAGAGTATTGTCCAGATCGAGCGTTAAAGCTTTCTTGTTCTTGCCGTATATCGATTTGATTATGCATGAGACACTGTAGGAAAGTGTGGGGATCGCTTCCATGGAAACAGCATATTTGTACATATGCCAGTACAGGGGATCCGACCATGCGTCCAGTCCGTATGATGCGGACAGATACTGGATGTCCTCGATATAGAAATCCTTATGCTCCCTTGCATATGCCGCAAACCTCGCATTAAGGGAATTTATGAACCCGACAGTACCCGAAATGTTGTAGCAGTCGGCATTGCCGAGGATCCTGTACGAAGGGAACTCGAAATTGTTCTGGATCACCGGACAGTGATATGTGCTCTCAATCTTTTCCCACATCGCCAGAAACCGCTTGTATTCGGCTTCGAGAAGGGTATTCACATCATCTTCCGACATGCCGATCTTCGGACGGTCCTTGATGTTGCGGTTTGTCGTATGGATATAGATTATGTCCGGTGCAAATTCCTTCAGTTCCGGATTGTCAAACATGACGTCTTCCCAGAACTGGTTATACTCGCTTTCGTAGAATGACGGTCTGATACCGAAGTTTAACAGGAACAGCTCAAGCATCGCGACTATGTCATGCGTTGTGGACCCGCCGAGCACCGCGATCTTCTTATCGATATACTTTGTATCCGCAGCCAGAAGTTCCCGCTTAAGTGATTTTTTCTTCTTGATCAGATATCTTGCGTCAAAAGGATATTCAAGTTCTTTCATGTATGTTTCTTTCCTGTCCTGATCACTTCCGGGTGATCATATATTTGCATATCGGATGTCCGAGGTCTGCAAACTTCTCCTCGTATTCCGTCATGATGTTTCCTTCGCTCATAGCCGGATCATTGTGAAGATCAAACGTTGACGATATGATCCTCCATCCGGCAGCGGGTGCCTCTTCGAGTGCAAATTCAAACAACTGTCTGTTGTCGGTCTTGAATTCGATGATCCCGTCCGGTGTCAGGATATTCGCAAACCTTTCAAGGAACCTGCGGGACGGAAGTCTTCTCTTGGCATGCCGATCCTTCGGCCACGGATCGGAGAAGTTAAGATATATCCTGTCGATCTCGTCTTTGGAAAATACCGATTCTATTTCCTCCGCATCCATCCTTATGAACTTAAGGTTCGGAAGCGGATCCGCCTCCATCTTCTCCAGTGCCCTTATCAGAACACTCGAGTATTTCTCTATACCGACATAATCGATCCCGGGGTTTAGCGCGGCAAGTGTTGTTATGAATTTGCCTTTGCCCATACCTACTTCTATGTGTATGGGATTGGAGTTTCCGAATATCTCCTTTGCCCATCGGCCTTTATATGCCGCGGGATCGTTTATCGCATATTCACTGTCCGCCACCGCCTCCCGCGATCCGGGAACATTCTTCAGTCTCATCGTACTTACTCTTTATGTCTTCTCTCTGCTCTTGCGGCGCGGAGCTTCTCCTGCTTCTCCCTGATCATGTTGACGCTGTCTTCGTCTATGATCTTCATGGTCTTGACCACGAATACATTGCCGTCGTCCGCTTTCTTCATCCTGACCTTGGCCTTGACATATCCGTGCTTCTTGCAGATGCCCACATAATAATAGTGACGCCCGTTAACGGAAAACCATTTGATGGCTTTCTTGGTCGCACGTCCGCATACACAGCATTTTGTGGAAGATACCATCTTGTCTTCCATCGCTTTTGTCTTGTCCGAGAACTCTCTTGATATGTACTTGGAATAAGTCTTGAACTTTACCTTGACCTCGTCACGCTTATCCTGCGGCAACATGAACAGGTCGTATGAAAGATAGCTCTCCACATCCATGTGGTCATTATGTATCTTCTCAAGAACCCTGGCCGTGTAGTATGCATCGTTATTGGCCCTATGGAATGGCTCGTCCTTTGTGATGCCAAGTTCATCGACCGCATACTCAAGGGCTCTTCTTATCTTCCCGTCCTCATATGCGAGGCTGTACAGCTTCTGCACATCAAGATACGGGAGCGGCTTATTGGTCAGCTCATCCATCCCGTAATAGCACATATTTCTCTGAAGCTCGGTTATATCAAGGGTTCCCCAGATACAGAACCTGTAGTTCCTGCCGCACCACTTCATGAAATGCTCCATTACCTCGGTAAACGGTTTTCCGTTATCAAGATCCTCTTTATCGAGCTGGATGATCTTCGTTGTCATGAAATGCATGCGGGGATAGATCTTGGGCTTGATGATCTCCTCAAACCGGTCTACTATCTGCATCCTGCGGTTAAGCTTGACCGCACCTATCTCAACTATCTCAAAAGGGAGTCCGCCTTCGTGTCCGATCCTTCCCTCTGCCTGGTTCCATTCAAGGTCAAAAACTATGTAATGCATCCTGATCTCCGTGTTGCATAATCTATATAATTATACTAAAAGAGAGTGATTTTTACTAGGCAATATATCAAAAAAGCGGACATTGCTGTCCGCTTTGAAACATTTCTTTATATATCGCGCCAAACGGCTGAATTCTTACCGGCGCTGTCCTTTTTTGTCCCTGAGATCGGTATAGATAACGATTCCCGACATGATCGCGGATGCAGCCACGATGATCCGGATCAGCGTCATGTTAATGCCTGCCTCTGAAGGGACCGCTGCCAGGGGTACATTGTTATCGGGGATCATTTTAACGCTTGAACGGTTCATCCCGTTCTCGTGATCGATCCTGGCGAGATTCTGAATGACGCCTGTATCTGATGTCTTTGCGTATGTTTCAACGGGAGTAAATGCTGCCGCGATAAATGCTGCGATAACTATTGCCGATATTATGAATCCGTGTGTTATTATCCTTTTATTCATTATATGTTTCCTCCGTATCAGGCTCTAATTCCTTGTTGTAATTAATTAATCGGAGAAAACGGGCAATTACTTTATAGCAAAAATGATTTTTTCGGACAGATGTGACTATGTGATGAAAATCACGCCTTTTCATTTATCGACC
>JAFZRD010000181.1 GCA_017620055.1 Lachnospiraceae bacterium | reverse complement strand
TCTCGTGTAAGGAGAAGGTACCGCGGTGAATTCTTCGCCTGCGTGGGCAACGACGATGCACCACCTGCATGTTTTCTTTATCTCGGAGATGCGTTTTCGGATAAGATCGAGATCACTCCAGGAAAAGCATCCGGGCGTTTCGTCGTCCGCCTTCCTGCATGCGCGCTGGTAGCCGACGCCTATCATGCCTATTCCGCCGGCTTCGTTTATGATAACCGGGCGGGAAGCTTCATCGATGTTCATGCCTGCTCCGAGCGTCGCCGCACCCGACTCTTTCGCAATTGAGAGAGTGCTCTTAATGCCCGGTGCACCTGCATCCATGATATGGTTGTTGCATATGTTCCATATGTCGGCTTTTATTTTTGCAAGAAATCCCGCGACCTTCGGATCCATCGCATGGATGAGCGTTGCCGCCATGCCTTCGGGTTTGGCGGGAGAAGTTTGCCCGGTGTGATTTTCGCTTTTGTCAAAAAGCGGGCCTTCGACGTTTACGATCAGATGGTCGCAGTCGCAAAGATATGAGAGGACATCGGGTGCGATGAGATCATCGTCCGATTCCCTGCCCGCCATGTATTTGTCAAAACCGATATCACCGGTGAAATTAAGTACGGTACTCTTGTTCATTTCGTTACTCCGGATCGTCAAATCCGCACAGCTTTCTGAATACATCGCCGCGCTCCTCGAAGTTCTTGAAGTAGCCGTAGCTGGCCGATGCGGGAGAGAGGACGATCGCGCTGCCGGGCGGAGTGATGCTCTTCGCGCATTCGACAGCCTCCGTGAGGGTCTCTTTGTATATGCAGTTTCCGGTCTTGTTTACGCTTTCGTAAATGCGCTTTCCGGAATCATACGAGAAGATGTAGTTGATATCGGTATTCGAGTTGATGTGATCGATCAGAACACTGTAATCGATGCCCCTGTCCATGCCTCCGATGAGTATCGTTCCGACATTCGGCACGGCTGCCATCGCTTCGATCGCGGCGGACGGTATCGTTGAGATGGAGTCGTCGTAATAATCGATCCCGCCAAGTGTTCCGACATACTGAAGGCGGTGCGCCAGACCCGTGAATGAGGAGAGTGCGTCCCTTATCGTTTTATCGTCGATGCCGAATACATTCGATGCGATCTCATGCACGAAATGCGCGTTCAGATCGTTGTGGTGTCCGAGTATCTTAAGGTTATAGGAAGGAGCATCCGCAGCACAGATACGGACGATATTCGCGTCTGTCGTGATTTCCGGTACGTTCTCACCCGCATAGAGAATGTCGCCTTCCGTCTGGTATTTTGTGATGTTCGCTTTTGCGGCAAAGTACCTGTCAAAAGTCTTGTAATAATCGAGGTGCTCCTCGAACAGGTTGAGAAATACCGCAACGTGCGGAGAGACGGTAACGTGCGCGAGCTGGTGGCATGACATCTCAAATACCACGATCGTATCGTCATCGATCGCGCCGAAATGATCGAGACACGGCTCACCTATGTTGCCGAGAAGAACGGTTTTCCTGCCGGCGCTTTCAAGCACGTGATGCAGCAGTGCCGAAGTCGTGCTCTTGCCTTTTGTGCCTGTGATGCCGACCGTGTTCTTCCTGTATGTCTCAAGGAATATCTGGGTCTGCGATGTAAATCTCGGATCGTCGTCATCCATCACGATGCCGGGACTCTTGACTATATAGTCCCAGTCGTCCTCGTTGATCCCTTCGCGTCCGCCTTCATATACATCGACGGCAGCGGGGCTGCAGTGAGCCTCGAGAAAGCGCTTCGTTGACTGTCCTTCGCGCCCGAATCCCCATATGAGTATTTTCTTTTTGTCAAACTTTTCGTACATGTCCATGGTCCTTCGAAGAAACATTATATCATACCTGCCGCACAGGCTCGATTTATTTTGATATTCTGCGTGTAATGTCATATAATTATAAAGATTATGAGATGATTTTCCGGAGGGGTCTATGAAAGGCATTTTTAAGAGAAAACCGGGTAACGGCGCGACACTCGTCCTGATGATCGCAATATGTATCGCGGTCAACGTCGGCCTGGCCTATGCTACATACATCTCGGGACTTCCGATGTACCTTGACACGGCGGGAACGATAGCCGTATCGATGCTCGGAGGAGTGTTCCCGGGTCTTCTGGTCGCGGTCGCGACCAATCTTCTGTGCGGTTTCTTCAATACGAATTCACTCTACTACACGTTCATAGGCGTGGCGATCGTCATGATCACCGTCAGCGTCACGAACAGGAACAGCGGAAAGAGAAAGAGAGACATCATTCCGCTGATACTGTCCCTTGCCGTTGTCTCCGGCGTCTTGGGGACACTGTTCCAGTGGATACTTCTCGGAGGTCCGCAGTTTCGTGATGTTGCCGAGGCAGCGAGGCTCGTGAGCGAATCGGGTCCGGGATATTTCTTTACGGCAATGCTCGCAAACACAGGCCTCAATCTCATAGATAAAGCGATAACAACAGGAATGGCAACAGCTGCGTGTGCGATCATTCCGGCGCGTATCAGGGGCCTTCTTAAGGATATGGGATGGAAGCAGAAACCGCTGTCGACCGCTGAGATAAAGGAGGCGACTTCCAAGGACCACGAGGGCAGGATGTCGCTTCGCAAGAGGATGACGATAATGCTTTCCGTTGCAGCGATCGTGCTCACGGTCGCGCTCTCATGGATAAGCATGACCATATACTTTGCGAACACGAAGAATGAGTATGAGGCCAACGCAAAGGCCGCGGCAAAGTTTGCGGCATCGGTGATCGATCCGACGATGATAGACGACTATATCAATCACGGCAAGGATGCACCCGGATACAATGAGACAAGAAGGATGCTCTACGATATAAGGGATACCGCGCGCGGCGTCAAATACCTGTACGTGGTCAAGATCAGGGAGGACGGATGTTATTACGTGTTCGACCTTGCGACCGATGATACACCGCCGTATGCGCCCGGTGAATTTGCCGAATTTGAGGAAGCTTTCATGCCTTATCTTCCTGCCCTTTTTGCGGGAGATGAGATCGAACCGATAGAATCGGACGACATTTCCGGCTGGGTGCTTACCGTATACGAGCCTGTCCGTAACTCATCGGGTAAGACAGTCGCCTATGTCGGAGCCGACGTGTCGATGACGTATCTGTCCGGTTATATGAGCTCTTTTCTCTTAAAGACGATACTCATATTCTCCGGATTCTTTGCACTTGTCCTCGGGACCGGCATCTGGGTCTTCAGGTATTATCTGATATACCCGATCGGCTCGATGACGAAGAGCACGAAGGATTTCGCTGTCAACAGCGAAGACCAGAAGGCGCTCGATGCAGGTGTCAGGAAGATCAGGGACCTTAATATCGCAACGGGCGACGAGGTTGAGGATCTGTACAGCTCGATCTGCAAGATGTCATCTGATATGGCCGAGCAGATCAGGAGTATCAGGTATTACTCGAACGCGACGGCCAAGATGCAGAACGGACTGATCATGACGATGGCCGACATGGTCGAAAATCGTGACTCCGACACCGGTGCCCATGTTCAGAAGACTGCGGCTTATGTCAGGATACTTCTTGAGACGCTCAGGAAGAAAGGATACTATGCGGACAAGATCAAACCGAACTACATTTCCGACGTCGAGATGAGTGCACCTCTTCACGATGTCGGCAAGATCAATATCCCGGATGCTGTGCTCAACAAGCCCGGAAAGCTTACCGACGAGGAATTCGCGATCATGAAGACACATACGACCGCGGGTAAGAAGATACTCGAGAAAGCGATCAACACACTGCAGGGAGAGAACTATCTGAAGGAAGCAAGGAACATGGCCGCATACCATCACGAGAGATGGGACGGCAAAGGCTATCCCGAAGGACTTCACGGTGAAGTTATACCGCTGTCCGCAAGGGTCATGGCGATAGCCGATGTATTCGATGCGCTCGTGTCCCCGCGTGTATATAAGCCCGCTTTCCCGCTCGAGAAGGCTGTTTCGATCATTCAGGAAGGATCGGGCACACAGTTTGATCCGAAGTGTATCGAAGCGTTCACGGATGCGCTCCCGCAATTTGTGGAAGTCATGAAGAAATACCAGGAGAGTTGACGGAGGTTGTTCGTAATATGAGATCAACTGCATTAAAGATACTTGCGGGAACGGCACTTGTCATCCCGATGATCATCGCACCGGCCGCTGGCGTTTGGGCGGAATCTTCCCTCACGGGCGGAGGATATGCCGCGAGCGGACAGCTTGAGAATGCCGGATATATGGCGCAGCTCTATGACGCTACGAACGGACTTCCCACATCGGACGCAAACTGTGTGCTCGCGACGAGTGACGGCTATATTTATATAGGCGGATACAGCGGTATACTGCGCTATGACGGATCGGTGTTCGAGAGGCTTGACGGTGCGACCGGAATGACGAGCGGCAGAGCGCTTCTCGAAGACAGCCTCGGAAGGATCTGGATCGGAACGAACGATAACGGAGTCGTCGTGCTCGACGGTGAGAACATAAAGCGTTACACGTATGAGGATGATCTTCCGTCATCATCGATCAGGACGTTTACCGAGAGTGATAACGGCGATGTATACATAGGATCCACGGGCGGCGTCTCATATGTCGATGAGAACGGGAAACTTAACAACATAAACGATCCTGCGGTCGCTGACTCCATCATTGTCCGCCTTGTATCCGATCCTGACGGAAGGATATACGGCAATACAAAAGACGGAAACATATTTGAGATAGAGGACGGTGCGATCATAGCGTCCTATACGAGTGAAGACCTCGGGATCGAGACGATATCGACGATATATGCCGATCACGACAATCCCGGAAAGGTGTACCTCGGGACCGAGAGCAATGTCATTTACTACGGTGATTTCGGAGCGAAAGCATCCGATATGAAGAAGATCGGTGTCGCTCCCGCGGACAACATATACTGGATCACTTCCGCGTGCGGAAGGATATGGATAACATGTGAGAATTACGCCGGATATATCGATGAGTTCGGAAGGTTCAAGATGCTCGAGCATATTCCGATGAACAATTCGATCGATATGATGACCTCGGATTATCAGGGAAACCTGTGGTTCGCATCATCGCGTCAGGGCGTCATGAAGGTCGTGACGAACAATTTCCAGAACGTTTCGAGGACTGCGGGGCTTGACCTTGATGCCGTCAACACGACATGCATGCACAACGACCTTCTGTATATCGGTACCGATTCGGGACTGTACATACTCGACGGCGACCGTCATACGGTCGAAAATCACGTGACAGAGTATCTCGGCGACACGAGGATCAGATGCATCACGGAAGATAATGACGGCAATCTGTGGATCACGACATACACGAACGATCTCGGAGTTGTCCGCGTGGCTCCCGGAGATATCATCACAAATTATACGACCGAGGAGGGAATGCCGGGTAACAAAGCCAGATGCGCGACGATCGCATCCGACGGGTCCGTGCTGATCGGTACGAACGACGGACTTGCGGTGATAAAGGACGGCACCGTTACAAGAACGGTGACACACTCCGACGGTGTAGAGAATACGGTATTCCTGACCGTGTGCGAGGGCGATGACGGGATCATCTATGCCGGCAGCGACGGTGACGGGATATACGTTATAGACGGTGATAAAGTCAGCCGGCTGGGACGTCCGGACGGACTGACGAGTGACGTCATCCTTCGTATCAAGAAGGACGAGGCAAACGGTGTGTACTGGATAATCACCTCGAACTCGATCGAGGTCATGAAGAACGGAAACATCAAGACTCTTGAAACATTCCCTTATAACAACAACTTTGACATATTCCCGGATGAAGCGGGGAATATGTGGATACTCTCATCCGTAGGCGTTTACTGTGTTAACGCCGAGGCGCTGCTTGACGACCACGTGACCGATTTCAAACTGTATACGGTCGCGAACGGTCTGGCCGGGGCACCTACGGCAAACGCATTCTCCTGTATGGACAAGCGCGGTAACCTTTACATATCCGAGAGAACAGGCGTGTGCGCTGTAAACGTCAACAATTTCTTCGAACAGGATGCCCTCATAAAGGTCGGGGTCAGATCCATCATATGTAACGAGGGCACCATTTTGCCCGATACCGAAGGCGTATACACGATCCCGTCGGATGCCTACAGGATACAGATCACACCCGCGATCCTCGACTATACTATGACGAATCCCCTTGTCAGAGTATTTCTCGAAGGATCCGAGGAGTCCGGTATCACTGCCGAACAAAGCAGCCTGACGTCGCTCGAGTTCACGGGACTTGATTACGGCGATTACACGCTTCATGTGCAGATACTCAACAAGTCCACGAAACAGGTCGCGCTCGACAGAACGTTTAAGATCAGGAAAGAGCCGAGATTCTTCGAGCTGCTGACGGTAAGGATCCTTCTTGTTGCCCTGATCGCAGCGATCGTCGGTATCATCGTATGGCGTGTCATGACGGGTACCGTCATCAGAAAACAGTACGAGCAGATCAGAAGCGCCAAGGAAGAGGCCGAGCGCGCGAACAGTGCCAAATCCAGATTCCTTGCAAATATGTCGCATGAGATCAGGACGCCCATCAACACCATCATGGGAATGGACGAGATGATCCTGAGAGAAGATTCGACGGATGTTCCGAAAAGCTACTTCATGTCGGTAATAAACTATGCCCTCGATATCAGGAGCGCATCCGAATCACTTCTCGGTCTTATCAATGACCTTCTTGACATGAGCAAGATCGAATCCGGCAAGATGCATCTTGTCGAGCAGCCCTATGATGTTGCGGAACTTCTCCGTTCGATCGTTACGATGATCAGGGTCAGGAGCAGGGAGAAAGATCTGACATTCGATGTGAAGGTCGATGAGAATATACCTAAGAGACTGTACGGAGACAACGGCAAGATCAAACAGGTACTGCTGAACCTTCTGACCAATGCGGTTAAATATACGGAAAAAGGCGGCTTCACGCTGACCGTATCGATGGAGGCAAAGAGAGATGAAGACTGTGATCTGAAGTTCTCGGTAAGGGATACGGGTATCGGTGTCAAGGCCGAAGATATGGACAAGCTCTTTACCGCATACGAGAGACTTGATGAAGAGAAGAACAGCGCGATACAGGGAACGGGTCTCGGACTCGACATCTCGAGAAGGTTTGCCGAACTGATGGGCGGCAGGCTCTGGTGCGAGAGCGAATACGGACAGGGAAGTGAATTCTTCCTGACAGTTTCCCAGAAGATTGATGATGCGACTGCTATGGGACAGTTCGTCGAGCAGGTTGACGAGGGAGCAAAGGGTCCGTACATACCCGAGTTCATCGCTCCCGATGCCGACATCCTGATCGTCGATGACAACCCTATGAACCTGTCTGTCATCAAGGGACTTCTGAAGGCCACTAAGATGTTCATCACCACGGCTTCGAGCGGAGAGGAGTGCCTCGAGAAGATCAGGTACGGATCGTTCAATGTCGTGCTCCTCGATCACATGATGCCCGGAATGGACGGTATCGAGACGGTGGAGAGGATCCGCGAGGACCATCCCGATCTTCCGGTATATGCGCTTACCGCCAATTCTACGGTCGGCGAGGACTTCTATATTTCGAAAGGCTTCACCGGATATCTGTCCAAGCCCATTGACAGCCGTACGGTCGAGCGTGCGATCATGAAGCACCTTCCTCCCGAGATGATGATGAAACCGCAGGGAGCGGAAGGGTTTGAAGGACCGGAAGAGCTGCCTGAAGACATGGAGTGGGTAAAGGATATCGAAGGGATATCGATGGATGAAGGCGTACGCAACTCCGGAGGCATCGGTGCGTTCCTCAATTCGCTGAATCTGTTTAATGACACGCTTGACGAGAACGCAAGGGTGATAAGAGAGGCATATGAGCAGAATGATATAAGACTCTATACGATCAAGGTCCATGCCCTTAAGAGTTCCGCAAGGATAGTCGGAGCGTCAAAGCTTTCGGCTCTTGCCGAGAGGCTTGAGACCGCCGGCAACAATGGCGATATGGACTTCATCAATGAGAATACCGGAAAACTTCTTGACGATTACGCATCGTTTAAGGATAAACTCAGCAAACTTCATGAGGAAAGTGTTTCTTCCGACAAGCCGCCGATCCCCGAGGACGAACTGAAGGATGCGTACGATGCGCTTCGCGAACTCGTTCCCCAGATGGATTATGATTCGGTGGAGATGGTACTTGCAAACCTTAATGAATACTCCCTTCCCGAAGAGGATGCAAAGAAGATATCCGATCTCGGGAAGATGCTCAAGACGCTTGACTGGGACACCATGGCACAGTCTCTCGGTCTGTAACTTATCAAACTTTATAAAGGAGACGGGATGAACAGCAAACGAATTCTGATGATCAGTGAAAAAGAAACCTTTCTTGTGCGTGCCATGATGCAGAAGACCAAGGCAGCGGGCTTTGACTGCAACTTCGTATACTGGAGCCTTGACAGCATAAACGCCTCATGGGAAGGGACGAGTCTTGTCGCTCTTTATATGGATGAAGACAGGAGACCGGGCGATGACGTGATCCGTTTTCTTGTCGACAGGATGACCGATGATGCGATCCAGATCATCGTGATCGGCGGTGATCAAGAGACGAAATATCTGTGCGACCGGATCCCCGGGGAGCTTATCTACAAGGTGTTCAGACGCCCCGTGAACAACGAGGAATATGTTGAATCGATAGAGGAACTGTTCCGCAGAATGGATGCGGGAGAGTTCAAGAAGAGCATCATGATCGTTGATGACGATCCGAGCTATCTCAATCTTGTCAGGGAATGGCTCAAGGGAACGTACAGGATCTCGATGGCCAATTCCGGCCTTCAGGCGATCAAGATGCTCGGAAGAAATAAAGTGGACCTGATACTTCTCGACAATGAGATGCCGGTAACATCAGGCCCGCAGGTGCTTGAGATGCTTCGAAGCGATGATGAGACAAAGGACATTCCCGTGATGTTCCTGACCGGCAAGGGTGACAAGGAAAGCGTCATGGCCGTTCTGGCTCTTCGCCCCGAAGGGTATTTCCTCAAGAATATCAAAAAAGAAGAACTTCTGGAGAATCTGAAGGAATATTTCATCCTTCACAAATAAGGACAAATGAAACATCTGAGTATAAATAAGACAATAAGGGGATCGGCGCGGCTTCTGGCCGCCGTTTTGCTGATAAGCGCGTTCGGAAATGTGTGCATGGCGGATGAGTTCGAGGATCAGATCGCCACGATGGAGAGCGAGGAGCAGCAGACACAGGAGATGATATCGAATCTCGAGAAGCAGGCAAAAGCCACGAAGGATTCCATCAATCTTCTGCAGGAACAGAAGAAGGCTACCGAGAGCAACGTTAACGAACTGAAAGGTAAGAGTGACGAGCTTCGAAACGAGATCGAGGGATACAACGGAAAGCTCGATGTTCTTGACACGGAGATCGAGAAGGCCGAGAGTGAGATGTCAAAAGTGTCTGCCCGTATAGTCAGCCTTAACGGGGAACTTGCCGACATCAGGCAGCAACTTGAGGAAAAGAAAGCGCTCCTTGCAAAACGCATGAAGAACGTATATGAAAAGGGCGGATCGAAAGGGATGATAATGACCATCCTTGAGGCGCATTCTTTCAGGGACATACTGACGCGATACGAGTATGCCAACGCGATGATAAGGTACGACCGGCAGAAGATCGCGGAGTGCAAGGAACTTGAAAAAGAGCTTGAAGTGAAGGTCGCCGAGGTTGAGGCCGAAGAGGCTCAGCTCAATTCATACCAGGACGATCTTGACGACAAATACAACGAACTGTCGAATCTGACCGACGAGATCCAGGGTAAACTCGATGTAACGAACAGCAGCATCTCTGCCGAAAAAGGCAAGCTCCGTGATTTTGACGCGAAGCTTTCGGAACTCGACAAGACAATGAAGTCGCTCGAGTCGCAGACGGCTGCCGCACAGGCACAGCTGGCCCAGCAGGTTGCAAAGCGCCTGGCGATGAAGAAGGAGGATACTTCGGGATCGTACTCCGCGAGCGGATCGGAGCTCGAGTGGCTCGCCGCAACGATCCAGGCCGAAGCCGGCGGGGAATCGTACACGGGTAAACTGGCGGTCGGATCGGTCATCATGAACAGGGTCAAGAGTTCGGCGTTCCCGAACGACATCAAGAGCGTCATCACACAACGGATGCAGTTCGCTTCATACAGGTCCGGAAAGGTTGAGCTGATCATCGCGAACGGCCCCAACTCCACATGCATCAGTGCCGCGCAGGAAGTTCTCGGCGGCGCGCGTGTCGGTGACTATCTGTTCTTCATGACGAAGTATTATGCGGATTATTACGGGATAGCCGAATACACAATGATCGGCAATCACGCGTTCTTCTACAAGTGGGTGACGAAGGCGAAGCAGCCCGAGGCGGCCGCAGAGGACGATTCCGACGAGGACGCGGCAGAAGCGCCTGCACAGGAGGAGACGCATTCCGAAGATGATTCGTCCGGAGACGATGATTCCGGCGATGAAGATGAAGAATGATCCGATGATTTTCAGAATATAAAAAAATCACCTGCCACATTTTCGGGCAGGTGATTTTATGTTTGTAACTGCTCTGTCTTCTTTAGTGAAGGGCACCGATCGAGCGGATGAGCCAGGGCTCTTTGGCCTTGCCGTTGCATACCTGGACGAATGAGATGATCCTGACTACGAAGAGGATCAGGATAAGAACTACTGCCGCGATCGGAACGATGCATGTCCAGCAAAGGAAAACTCCGAGAATGTAAGCAACAACCGTTACAAGATCGAGCTTTAATGCCTCACGTGCATGGAACTGTGCGTAAGGTGATTCCTTTGCAAGTACGTGGCACAGGATGATACCTATGAAGCAGAATACATATGCCGAAAGAGCATATACCTTGTTCTCTGATATATCGGCTGCATCAAACTCAGCAGTGTGATCCCAGGGTTCCGGTACGGAAACTTTCGTCTCAAAAGCAGCACCGCATGAAGGGCACACAGTGGTTCCTTCAGATATCTCTTTACCGCAATTTGAACAAAAAGCCATGATATTACCTCCTTTAGTAAATATAATGTAAAACCGAATGCTATTTTATCATTTTTGATGAAAGAAAACAATGGGCTTATATGTTATACTATACGCATCGGAGGTGTGTTATGGCGGCTGATATCAAAAAACTCAGGGAGCAGATCGATGCGATCGATTCCAACATATTGAAGCTTTACGAAGAGAGGATGGATGTGGTCAGGGCGATCGGCGAATATAAGATGGAAAAGGGGCTGCCCGTTTATGATGCCGCAAGGGAAGACGCCAAGCTTGACGAGGTGTTTGCATCCGTTAAGAACAAACATTATGCCGACGGAGCGGCGCAGCTGTTCATCACACTCATGCAGGCAAGCAAGGAATTACAGGAAGAGATGATGGGTGTGTCCGATGACGGATTTGATGATTTTAACTGGGACGGAGAACCCGTTGGAATAGATCTTGAGGTGCTGGGTAATTTCGGAGACGGCGATGCGAAGCAGTGATCTTTTGTTATACCGCAATTTCAAACACGGCGAGATTCTCGAAGAGGCAGCACGGATCATGGAGGGCGGATCCTTGGATGAGGGCGAAGGCGCCCGTATCATGAAAGCCTTTGTAGGGGATCTGACGGAGCTTGCTGTAAGTCACGGCTATGACGGGAATATATGGCAGGCGTATCTGACATATCTTCTTGCAAATAACGAGAATGCTTTTTCTACATCATGCGAGATGAAAGGCATGGCCGAAGGCACCGTGAGTGATGTGGCGCTTTGCGATCTTGCGCGCTTCAGAAAATCATTCATGGCGGACTTTTCCGAGGCTGACAGAAATTGCGGCACGCTCTATGCACAGTTCATTACCGAACATAAAAGAGTCGAAGGAAGATCGGGACTCTTCAACAGCCGTATCCGAGACAGGATACTCGAACTTCGCGACGCGCTTGCGGCTGCGGCATCGGATGAGGAGTTCGCATCGCTCGTTGCACAGTTCTACGGCAGATACGGCGTCGGAAAGTTCGGACTTCATAAAGCATTCCGCATCGACGCATCGGGCGATAAAGCAGTGATCGAGCCGATCACCAACATCGCGCATGTCGATCTTGATGATCTTGTCGGATATGAGAGCGCCAAGAAGAAACTGACCGATAACACCGAGGCGTTCATAGAAGGAAGGCCGTGCAACAACTGCCTTTTGTTCGGAGATGCGGGTACCGGTAAATCGAGCAGCATCAAAGGGATACTCAACAGATATTACGACAGGGGACTTCGCGTGATCGAAGTCTACAAGCATCAGTTCAGATACTTAAATGACATCATCGATATGATCAAGAACCGCAATTACAGGTTCATAACCTTCATGGATGATCTGTCGTTTGAGGATTTTGAGACCGATTACAAATATCTCAAAGCGGTCATAGAAGGCGGGCTCGAGAAGAAGCCCGGCAACATACTCATATATGCGACGAGCAACAGACGGCATATAGTCCGCGAGAAGTATTCGGACAAGGATGACCGCGATGACGATCTTCATACGAACGATACGGTCCAGGAGAAGCTCTCGCTTGCATACAGGTTCGGTGAGACGATATTCTTTGCCCGTCCCGACAAGAAGCAGTTTGATGTGATAGTCACGACGCTCGCGAAGAGGTACGGCATCACGATGGATGAAGATGAGCTGCTTCTCGAAGCCAATAAATGGGAACTCTCGCACGGAGGCCTTTCGGGAAGGACGGCTGTTCAGTTCATAGATCATATAAGGGGAATGGTATAGGGAGGATCAGATGGCAGTTCGCACATTTGCCGCAATAGATGTCGGAAGTTATGAACTCGGCATGAAGATATTCGAGTTCTCCGGCAAAGGCAACGTAAAAGAGATAGATCATATACGCCACTCGATAGAGCTCGGTACCGACACGTATCAGAACGGTATCATCACTACGGACCACATGGATGAACTGTGTGATGTCCTGTCTGATTTTTCATCGATAATGAGATCGTACAGAGTCGATGACTACAAGGCTTACGGAACGAGTGCGATAAGAGAGACGAAGAACACGGAGATAATCATGGAGCAGATCAAGCTCCGTACCGGTATCAGGCTCGATGTTCTCTCCAATTCGGAGCAGAGATTCCTGCATTACAAAGCGGCCGCGATCAAAGGGTCTAGATTCGACGAGTTCATCCGGGAAGGGTGCGCCATAGTCGATATCGGAGGCGGAAGCATACAGATATCCCTGTTTGACAACGAGGCGCTCGTTACGACGCAGAACATACGTCTCGGGGTGCTTCGCGCCATGGATATGCTTGCGGCGCTTCAGCCGAAGACCCGTGACATGGAGGGAATATTAAAAGAACTTATCGACAATCAGCTTCAGGTGTTCAGGAAGCTGTATCTTAAAGGCAGATCGATCAAGAATCTCATACTGATAGACGACTACGTTTCTGCGATGCTCTACCATAAAGGTTCGAAAGACAGGTCGTTCACGTCGGAAGGTCTCAAGGAAATGTATACGAGGCTGAAGACTATGACAAAGGGAGAGATAGCAAAGGAGTACGGCATCAACGAGGAGACGGTGCCGCTTCTTCTTCCTGCGCTCACGCTCGTGGGACGCGTCATCAAGATAACGAAAGCCGAGAATGTCTGGTCACCGGGCATCTCGCTGTGCGACGGTATGGCATACGAATATGCCGAGAAGGAAAAGCTCGTACGCTACAGGCATGATTTTGAAAACGATATCATCGCGTGTGCGAAGGCGATGTCGAAGCGTTATCAGGGTAACGAGGACAGGAACGCACTGATCGAGCAGGTGGCCTGCGATCTGTTTGATGCGACCCGCAAGATACACGGAATGAGCAAACGCGATAAGCTGCTTCTTCGTATCGCATCGCTTCTTAACGACTGCGGAAGGTACATAAGCATTGAGGCCGGAGCGGAGTGCGGATACGACATCATAATGGCGAC
>JAFZRD010000180.1 GCA_017620055.1 Lachnospiraceae bacterium | reverse complement strand
ATCATGGCTCACATGAGAAAGGGAGATGGAAATGGAAAATAAGAAAACAGTTAATATGGATTTAAAACAGTACGGAATGTTTTTGATCCTGATAGGAATATTTATCCTGTTTGCGATAACCACAAAAGGCGCAAACGCAAAGCCGGTCAATATCAACAACCTTATCATGCAGAACGGATATGTCGTTATCCTTGCAATCGGTATGCTGCTCTGCGTACTGACCGGTAACATCGACCTCGGTGTCGGATCGGTAGTTGCGGTTACCGGATCGGTTGCCGGCATCATAATGATCGATTACAAGATGAACATGTGGGTTGCCATCTTAGCGGCACTCGCTGTAGGTCTTCTGACGGGTCTGTTTGCGGGATTCTTCATTGCATACCTGAGTATACCGCCATTCGTCGTAACACTGGCGACGATGCTGATGGGAAGAGGTCTTACATATACACTGCTTCAGGCACAGACAAAAGGCCCCTTCGCCGAATCCTATAACTTCATCGGTGCGGGATTCCTTCCTTCGATCAAGGTACCGTTTGCGGACGGAACGATAGATCTCGTCAGTATCGCGGTTGCGATCGCCGCATCGATCGTACTGATCATTTCCGAGATCAAAAGCAACGCAACAAAGAAGAAGTACAACTTCGCAGTCAATCCTTTCTGGCAGATAGCACTCAAGCTTGCGATCATGCTGTTCATCATCTGGTTCTTCTTCTACAAGCTTGCAAGGAACAACGGTCTTCCGTTTGTTCTGCTCATCATGGTAATACTTATTGCCGTATACGGATTCATCACGAGCAAGACTGTTGCGGGACGTCAGATATATGCACTCGGAGGAAACAGAAAGGCAGCAAACCTTTCGGGTATCGATACGAACAAGGTATTCTTCTGGGTATACGTGAACATGGGACTCCTATCATCGATAGCGGGTATCGTGCTCGCAGCCAGAAACGGATCGGCTACACCCAAGGCCGGTGACGGTTTCGAAATGGATGCCATCGCATCGTGTTACATCGGTGGAGCTGCGGTTGCCGGCGGTGCCGGAACGATCGTCGGAGCTGTAGTCGGTGCTTTCATCATGGGTATCCTCAACAACGGAATGTCACTGATGGGATTCACGACAGATGTTCAGAAGATCTTCAAGGGTATGGTCCTTCTGCTGGCCGTTACACTTGACGTTCTCTCAAAGAGAAAGAAGAACTGATCTTTATTGTAATAAACGGGCAAACATGCGCGTATGACAACCTGACCCGGGAGACCGCGGCCAGGTTGTCTGTTTATACGGGTGATGTTAAAATCATAGGATAAGACTGCATTCATCCACGCGGAGGAAGTATGGATCTGTATAAGGTAATACTCGTTGATGACGAGGAAGAAGTAAGAGAAGCGATCAGAAAAAGAATAAACTGGGAGGAGATCGGTTTTACCGTTGTAGGCACGGCTGAAAACGGTGAGGAGGCGCTCGAGCTTGCGGAAAACTGTGAGCCTGATGTTGTCATGACCGATATCCAGATGCCTTTCATGGACGGTATCACGTTGCTCAAAAAGCTCAAAGAGAGGATACCGGACCTGCGGAGCGTCATCTTTTCCGGATATGATGATTTCGAGTATGCCAAAGAAGCGATCCGTCTGGAGGCCGAGGAGTACATATTAAAGCCCGTCGATGCCGATGAACTGAGAAACATATTCGTACGTATCAGACAGCGGCTCGATGAACAGATCGAACAGAGAAGAAACGTAGAGCAGTTGTCCAAATACTATGAGGAGAGCCGCCCGATGATGAAGGAGCAGCTCATCATAGGATTGCTGGAAGGAAGGGAGCTCCAGTTCGACCTCGAACGGTATCAGAAGGATTTTGACCTAAGGCTGGAGTCGGCATTCTACTGTGTCGGAGCTTTCAGGATCACTCCGATCCAGGAGGGATCCGATAATCTCGACAAAAACCTCATGGCTTTATCGCTCAAGCAGATAGTTACGGAAAGGCTTGCCGACGTTCTTGAAGCGGAAGCGCTCGTATATCTTGATACGGTTTGTGTTCTGGCGCGTCTTAAGAGCACAAAAGATCATGCCGTGTTCACGGAGGAGATGGACAGGATATGCAAGATCGCCCACAAGTCACTCGGTGCCAACGTGTCTGCCGGAATAGGCAGGACATACGGGAGTGCGGAGAGCATACACACATCTTTTCTTGAAGCCAAGGATGCATTCCACTACCGGATATTCGTGGGAGAGAACCAGGCTCTGTGCATAAGCGATGTCGAACCTGCAACACCCGTTGAAGATTATATAAGCGAGAAACAGATCAGACATATCATGAGGCAGGTCAAGCTCGGAACGAAGGAGAGCATAGAGAAAGAGATAAGGGGCTTTGTTGAGAAACTGAAGAAGTCGGATATCAATCTCAACCAGCTTCAGGTGTTCTATGCGGAGTTTATGGTCGAGCTGATGAGACTGTCGCGCGGACATGACATAAGCATCAAGCAGGCCGGACTCGGAGGGATCAACACGAACGAGGAGCTGGCGGGATTTTCGTCCATGGACGAGTTTGCAGACAGACTTATCGAACTGTCGATGATCCTGTGGGAGAAGATCAGCAGCACGAGACTTGATTCCACCAAGAAGCTTGCGGAGGATGCAAAGCAGTATATTGCGGACCATTACAATGAGAGCACCCTGTCCGTGGATGAGATATGTTCACATCTCGGAGTGGGCACATCGTATTTTTCTTCCGTGTTCAAGAAAGAGACGGGAGCAAGCTTTGTCACATATCTTACGAACATCCGTATGAATGAAGCGCAGAGGCTTCTTGATTCGACCGATGAGAAGAGCTATATCATCGCCGGAATGGTCGGATATGAGGAACCCAATTACTTCAGTTACGTGTTCAAAAAGCATTTTGGGATTTCACCTTCAAAGTACAGACAGTAGATGAGATTGATCGATTTTCTGAAAGATGAATACAGAAAAAGAAGTCTTCAGTGGACGATATCCCTGTCATTTACGGCAATAGCCTTTCTAAGCATTGTGTTTATGGCTCTTGCTTTCTATACGCGCTCCATCAACACCATCAGAACGAATACGATAAAACAGAACGAACAGATCGTGGATCAGGTGAGCTGGAACCTGAATTCATACATCAGAAACATGATGAGCATTTCCGATACGATGTATTACAGCGTCATCAAGAACAGGAACCTGACCAATGAGCGCATCAATGAGGAAATGAACCTGCTCTATGAAGCCAATAAGGATAACCTGACAAGTATTGTCTGTGCCAACGGTGACGGAGCGATAATCGCGGCTTCGCCCGTATCGGCAAGACGAAGCGGAGTCGATCTCAAAAAGCAGGAATGGTTTCAAAATGCCGTCGATGAGATTGAGAATCTTCATTTCTCGGCACCGCATGTCCAGAATATATTCGAAGACAGTAACTACAGATATTACTGGGTCGTATCTCTTTCCAGAAACGTTGAGCTGACTTTTTTCGGAAACGTCAGGAACGGAGTTCTGCTCGTTGACATGAACTACAGCGGGATAGAGCAGATGTTTGAGAAAGTCAACGACGGCGGAGTCGGGTTCGTGTATCTGTGCGATCCCGACGGCAAGATAATATATCATCCGATGCAGAAGGCGATATATGCGGGGCTGGTCAGTGAGAACAGCGCGGTCCACTGTACGTATGCGGACGGATCCTATTCCGAGGAATTCGAGGGTCAGGAGAGGGATGTCGTTGTCAAGACGGTAGGTTATACCGGATGGAAGATAGTAAGCGTTACACCGACGAGCGAGCTTGCACCCGATATGGGACAGATGAGAAACTATCTGTTTCTCGTTGCGATCACCGTGCTGATCCTGATCATAGTAGGTAACTATATCATATCCTATGTCGTTACGGATCCCATCAGAAAACTTGAGGATTCGATAGCATATCTGGAAGAAGGCGTTAACGGTCAGGACGTCATGAACGAGGATGAGATCTTCATCGGAGGTTCACATGAGATAAGACATCTCGGACGTACGATCAAATCAATGATACGTCAGATGAGAAAGCTGACCGATGAAATGGTCAAGGAGCAGAAGGCAAAACGAAAGAGTGAGCTTGATGCGCTGCAGAGCCAGATCAATCCACATTTCCTGTACAACACACTTGATTCGGTCGTATGGATGATAGAGGGAGAACGATACAAAGACGCGATATCCATGGTCACTGCTCTGGCACAGCTCTTCAGGATATCGCTCAGTAAAGGAAACAATATTATCTCCATTCATGACGAGATAATTCACGCCAGGAACTATCTGAACATTCAGAAGGTCAGATATAAGAACAAGTTCAATGCGACGATAGATATAGATCCGGCCATCGAGAACTGTGCAACGATCAAGCTCATAGTCCAGCCGCTTCTGGAGAATGCCATCTATTACGGGGTTGAGCATATGGACGGTGAGGGTGAGATAACGCTTCGCGGTTATGAGAAGGACGGGGATGTCTACATTTCCGTTTCCGATAACGGAATGGGTATCCCGGGGGATGTTCTCGAAACGCTTCTAACCGATAAGGCGAGAAGCCGCGGCAAAGGTTCGGGTATAGGACTGTGGAACGTTAACCAGAGAATACAGATTTATTTTAAAGGCGATTACGGTCTTATGATCGAGAGTGAACTCGATGAGGGAACTACCGTGACAATACACCTTCCGAAAATTCCGATAGAGGAATACAGAAAAGAGGAGGGCAGATCATGAAGAAGATTAAAAGATACAGAGAACTTCTGATCATCGCTGTCCTGCTGCTCGTGTTCCTTGTCGCGGCTCTGTCGCAGACGAAGATCCCTTCGCCAAAGCTTACGAACGAGAAAAGGGTTTCGCTGATCGTGTACGGAGACGATTCGGAGAGATGGGAGAACCTCCGCCAGGGTGCGGGTCTTGTATGTGAGAACAATGATGCGGGCCTGTCGCTTCTGACAATGCTTTCCGAAAACGATGTGGCTGAACAGGAAGAGATAATCGAAAGAGAGATAGAGAACGGTGCAGATGCTCTTATCATCGCGCCGGTAAACAGTGCCCAGATAAGAGACTATATCATCAACAGAAAGATAAGTATCCCGGTTGCGTTTGTCGAATCGGTCGAATCGTGCGGCAAAGATCAGACAGACATTGCTCCCGATGATTACCGGATGGGATATGAACTCGGAGAGAAACTCGTTGAAAACGAATCCGACATAGTAACGGTCGCTGTTGTATCCAATAACACGGAAAGAGACAGCGTGGCACTTCGCGAAAAAGGTCTCATGGATGCGATCGAAGGAAAAGTAGGGAAGATCCTGACCTGGTCGAGAAGCGAATATAACAACAAGACCGAAACGAGAGTGTTCATCCAGAAGTCACTTGTTTCCGAGGCGACGGATGTTATAGTCACGTTCGATAACTCAACGACCGATGCGCTTCTCGATGCACTGACGAACCTGAACAAACAGAGCAAACAGTACTCCGTTTCCACATCAAACAAGGCGGTATATAACCTTTACAGCAGGGAGATACTCTCACTCGGATATCCGAATGAATATGCGATGGGATACCTTGCGGCCGAAAACGTTCTTGACAGATCGTATGCGAAGAAGGCGTATTCGGACAAAGAGATAGAATACAGAATAATAAGAAAGGAGAATATGTATGACGAGGACAATCAGACATTACTGTTCCCGTTTGTTAATTAGTGCGGCGATCATAACAGCATGCACGACGGTTCTTCTTTCGGGCTGTTCGTTTTCGGGATCATCACAGTCAAAAGAAGTCAGGATAGCCGTCCTGACATACGATGAATATGATACGCTCATCGATTCCATTACAAAGGAAATGACAAAGTGGGCAAGGCAGAAGGAAAAAGAGGACGGGATCAGGATCACGCTTGATATCGTCGGAGCCAGGAACAGCCAGCTGACGCAGAATGATCAGGCCAAAAAGTTCATAACCGGCAAATATGATGTGCTCTGTGTCAATCTTGTGGACAGAACGGATGCCACGGTCATCATCGACAAAGCAATGGCAAGCGATACCCCGGTCATATTTTTCAACAGGGAACCTGTGGAAGAGGATCTGTCCAGGTGGGATAAACTGTATTATGTCGGTGCCAGTGCCAGACAGTCGGGAGAACTTCAGGCAAAGATAATAATCGATGCGTTAAGCGATCCGGACAAATTTGCCGAGATCGACGCGAACGGAAACGGAACGATCCAGTACGTATTTCTTGAAGGCGAGGCAGGACATCAGGATGCACTCATAAGGACAAATGTTTGCACCAACGAACTGATCAACGCGGGATTTTCGCTTGAAAAGCTCGGAGATGAGTATGCGAACTGGAACAGGGATCAGGCAAGGACCAAGATGAGGGAACTGATCAACAAGTATCCTTTCCAGATCGAGATGGTGATCGCCAATGATGATGACATGGCACTCGGAGCGCTCGATGCGATCGGGGAAAAAGATTATCCTCTCGATCCTTTTGTGGTCGGTATAAACGGAACGGAAGACGCACTTGAAGCGATAAGGACGATGAAGCTCGACGGAAGCGTTTATAACGACGCCAAAGGGCAGGGTGATGTGATAATGGAGATGGCATATTCTCTTGCCAGAGACCGGCAGTTGCCCGTGTCTATCAATCTTGCGTTTGATAAATATGTGTTTAAGCCTTATAGTATAATAACGTATGACAACGTTCAGAAGTACCTGAACAGGGAACAGGAGAAGGTAAACTGATCACGAAAGGAGATGTTGATGCGCAGATTCGAAGGATATCAGAAAGGGATCAATCTCGGGGGATGGCT
>JAFZRD010000179.1 GCA_017620055.1 Lachnospiraceae bacterium | reverse complement strand
TGATGAGGAAAAGGCGATCCCGTATATCGATACGGATACGGCCAAGGAACTGATGGAACGGGCGTTCCGTGAGATAAATGAAGATGAAGGGTTTGAACTGACCGTCACAAAGGAAGGCCACACTGCAACCTTCACGCGGGAAAACAGGTACCCGATGATGATAGATGCGGACAGGGACGTCATCGACTTTGCCGATTATGATGCATTTTTCATGCCGTCGTGGTCCGATAACATTGTCGGAGTTCTCGAGCATTACGGGACAATAAACTGCCTGCAGTGTAACAAGGAACTGTCGTACAGCCGTTACGGAGCGGAAGTGGTCTTCGAACTCGGGAAATACGGAATAGATATATTTGAGAGTGACGGAGAATGCTACATCCCGATGCAGACTCTGAGTGATATCGCGCTGTCCATTAACACATACGTTAATCTCATATACAACGGTGAAGCCGTATATGCCAGGGAACTGACAATGGGAGATGATTCGCAGTTCCTGTCGGGGCTTTATAAAGCCGGGACCGGAAGCCGGAGCCGCGCATTGGCTGATTTTACATATAACGAATTCTGTATGACGCTGGATTATTTCTACGGACTCAAAGATCGGCACGGTATCGACGGTTTTGACGATTTCTTCTATGAGACGGGACTCAAATACGGGGTGCTCAGCGAAGATGTAAAAGAGTCAGACCAAGCATACGCTGATCTTATGGTACTGTATCTGGACGATCTTCACAGCGGGTATGTGAAGAGTTCCTATCTTGCCGGAGAGGATCACAGACCCGATTTTCAGATCGGAAACTCTATCAGATCGTTCAGTGAGACAGCAAAGCGTTTTAAAGCGGCGCGCGAAGAGAGCCACCCGGACGGAATGCCGGGATACGAGGAAGTCGGCAATACGGCATATATCACATTTGATACATTTGATACCATTGAAAAGGACAGAGACTATTACAGCGATCCGCCGACATCCGACACAAAGGATACGGTAGGACTGTGCCTCTATGCTTTTTCACAGATCAAACGCAAGGACAGCCCGATAGAAAATGTTGTCCTGGATCTGTCGAATAATACGGGAGGAGATTCTACGACGGCAAGCTTTGTACTCAGTATGTTCCTCGGAAAAGCATCGATATGTGTAAAAGATGTGATGACGGGTGCGTATTCGAACGAGAGCTTTTCCGCGGACGCGGATCTTGACGGAGATTTCGATGAAAATGATTCGCTGACGGACCGCAACCTTTACTGCATCACATCTCCGGTCAGTTTCTCATGCGGTAATCTCGTGCCGAGCGTTTTGAAGAATTCGCATGTCGTCACGATGATAGGACAGACTTCGGGAGGCGGCTCATGCATGGTAATGCCCGTGGCCCTTGCCGACGGAACGCTTTTGCAGATCTCGGGAAACAAGATCATATCATATATGAAGAACGGTTCGGTATATGATGTGGATCAGGGCGTTGAACCGGATCTGTATATGGGTAAGCCGGAATCATTTTATGACAGGGTATCCCTTACGGAGTTCATAAACGAAAGTCGCTAGAATGTTGACAATGCGGGTGTCACATTATATATTATAAGTTAGTTATTAAACTTCAGAAGGGAGAGGTATTTCATGAAAAAAAGTCTTTCTATAAGGTGGAAGTTGCTGCTGATGTCGGTTCTTCCTGTTGCGATCATCGGAACCGTTCTTCTTATCGTCATCGGCATTAAACTGAAATCGGGAATGATGGATCAGGCGCTGGACGGCCTGATGGCTTCGGCTGAGATGTTCAGGGAACAGATCGCCATCACCGATATGGATCTGACCACCAATGAACTTGAGGATGCATGCAAGGCATCGACGGGTTACGATTTCACAAGGTTCGAAGGTGACACGAGAGCTTCGACATCGGTCGTTAAAGCCGACGGAACACGTCCGATAGGTACGCAGGCTGCCCCCGAGGTTGTTGAGGCCGTGCTCAAGCAGGGCAAGCGTTTCACATCGGAGAAGACGGATGTTGCCGGCAAGGAGTACTGTGTTGCATATACACCGATCAAGGATGCGAGCGGCAAGATAACCGGTATGGCATTTGCCGGAAAGCCTACTGCGGATATGAACGCAACTATCAGAAGCAGTATCGTATCGGTTGTTGTGATCGGCGTTGTCATCATAATAGTTACGATAATAATAGTGTTCATAATCGCAAACAGCATCGTCAATGCCGTAATGCAGATCAATAAAGTTATCAACAGACTTGCCGAAGGTGAGTTTGAGAAGGCCGACAATGACAGCGGCAGATCCGACGAGATCGGTCAGATGCTTGACAGTTCCAACTCCCTTATCGATGTTCTGTCCGGTGTTGTTAACGATATCAAGGCAATCTCCAACACGACAAGGAACCAGTCCGGAGATGTGAATGAAACTTCGAGACTCATTAAGGATACGGCGGACGGCGTTCTGACGGCTATCCAGGAGATGAGTAAGGGTGCTTTTGAACAGAGCGAATCGCTTGACAAGGCTTCCAAGAACGTTGATACTCTTTCGGCAGCGATCCGTACTGTTGCCGAGAATGCAGAGTCACTTGCGGCATCCGCAGCGGATATGAGTGATGCATCCCAGGCATCGGTTGAGGCTCTTCAGCAGCTGTCCGAGAACATGGATTCGATGGAACAGGCCGTTAACGAGATCAGCAACACGATGCAGGAGACGAACAAGGCAGTCAAGAACGTCAACGAGAAGGTCGACGGTATCACGAACATCGCTTCCCAGACGAACCTGCTGGCACTCAATGCTTCGATAGAAGCTGCAAGAGCAGGCGAAGCCGGAAGAGGATTCGCGGTCGTTGCAGAGGAGATCGGAAGTCTTGCGACAGAGTCTTCGCAGACGGCAAATGAGATCAGGGATGAGATGAAGACGCTTCTTGAGCAGGCTGAAAAGGCAAGCATCAAGGCTGAAGAAGTCAGCAGCATAGGCAGCAACGTTACTCAGGTGCTCACCGATACGGTTGAGAAGATCAATGCTCTTATCGACGGAGTAAGTTCGACGGTCGACGGCGTTAACAACATCTCGGCTCTTACCGAGGAATGCGATGCGTCGAAGGTCGTTATCGTTGATGCGGTCAATGCACTTTCGGCAATCTCGGAAGAATATGCCGCTTCAACCGAGGAGACATCGGCCGCAATGGCGGAGATCAATTCCAATCTCGGCAGACTTGCCGATTCATCCGAAGAACTCATGGCGGTTTCCGCAAAGCTCGATACGGATCTGGAATTCTTCAAACTGTGATAATATAAAGCTTTACTTCAAAAAAGGGAAGCATCTGACGTGTGTCAGGTGCTTTTCTTTGGAGGAAGAGTACACCTTGAAGGAAAGAAACGAAAACAGAAAGAAAAAGATAATACTGTATGTGATACTTATCGCGTTGTATATCGCATCAACGATCCTGATCGTGATAGCCGCAAGGTCAGGTGTTGTTCTGTCGATATCGGGACACGAGATTCCGGCAGCCGCGTTTACGGGTGTTCTCTCATCGCTTGGAGGAATGTGCCTTATAATCGCGTCGGTCTATTCGGTCAGGATAGGGTATATAATCGCTCTTATCCTGAGCATAGGACAGTTCCCGATGATCATCGTCAATTTCCTGAGGGGCAATTATACATCGAGCATTCCGGGATTTTTCAGTAATATACTTGTCATCACCGTTGTGGTCATGATACATCGCAGGAACAGGATGATACGTGAATATCAGGCGGCTGAGGTCGAGGCGCTCAAGGAGAGACAGCATGCGGCGGAAAGACTGTTCGAGCAGACCGCAACGGCACTCGTAAATGCGATCGATGCGAAGGACGAATACTCGAGAGGCCATTCGCAGAGAGTTGCGGAGTATTCGCAGAAGCTCGGGATGCTTCTGGGCAAGAGTGACGAGGAATGCAAGGAGATATATTATTCGGCACTTCTTCATGACGTAGGAAAGATAGGTATAGCGGACCATATACTGAACAAGTGCGGAAAGCTCACGGAAGAGGAATACGAAGAGATCAAGAAGCATTCGGTCCTCGGCAAGCAGATACTGTCCGGTATAAGTGAATATCCGTATCTGTCGATCGGCGCCAACTACCACCATGAGAGATATGACGGCAAGGGATATCCGGATAAGCTCAAAGGCAGTGATATACCCGAGATCGCAAGGATAATATCGGTAGCCGATGCATATGATGCGATGTCATCAAACAGAAGCTACAGGGATGCGATGCCGCAGCAGATAGTGCGCGAGGAGATCGTAAAGGGAGCCGGGGCACAGTTCGATCCCGATATAGCCAAGGCCATGCAGCATCTTATAGATATCGATTCCGAGTACAGGATGAAGGAACGCAAAGAGGTCAAGGAACTTGCGGGAAGGAATGAACTGAACCGCACCGAATACAGGGACGAGATATCCGAAGGCATAATCGTTACTCCGAGCATCACGCGTATACGTCTTAACTGTGTGGCAACGGGTGAGGATGCCGGTGAAGATGATATCCCCTCTATCATATTGTTTGATTCACTTGACGGACGTGTCCACGATGATCCGAGGATGATCAGGAACCTGAACTATTTCGAGTATGCCGAGATAAGGTTTGACGGAAGGGTCACAGTTTCCGGAGCAAGAGACAGCAGGACGGATGTTACGCACGATCCGATAGAAGAGACGCTTATGGGGAACGATCATGAAGGAATACGTTATCTCGTTGAGGCGGTCAAGGTCAAAGATCATGTGGCGATCAAGTTCGATGACGGAAACAACATCCGAAACGTTATCATAGCACTGCCGGATTCCGCCAGGTTTGCATACATCGCACTTACCGGGCAGCACTGCATCTTAAAGGATGTATCGATAGACAAGACGGAAGAGACGGTCGGGGAGGACTATATCCCGAGGATCGCTCCTCTCATAAGTTATATCGAAGAAAACGAGGGAGATATCCCGAACGTTCAGGTGGACGGTTACAGGACGGAAACGACCGAAGGAATACCCGTGACCGACAAGATGGTCATAAGTTTCCATGCGATGAGCCTTCCGACGGCAAGGCTCATATGGCACTGTCCGTTCATCAACATATATACTTCGGAGGACGGCAAGGTCGGAGGAAAAGGATATCTCGAACTCGCTCTTGTCAGACTTGACGGGGAGAACTGGGAATCGTACGAGGACGAAGTCAAGAATGAACTCGTTGTCGACCGGAACGATGATTTTGTCGGCTGGGAAGAATGGAAAGAGACAAACAAGGCCGGATATGATTCGAAGATCTCGTTTGACAGGAAGGCTGACAGGATCATAATGCACACCGTCAATCACGGTATTACGATCACCAACACGACATATATCGGCGCCGACAGACAGGTATATGCGGCACTGACCGGTGATCAGTGCGCACTTACCGATATCAGGATACACAGATAAGTATGTATACCATCAGACTGGAACTGGGGCGCGAGCTTGAGGATCTGCTGTTTCGCAAGATGCAGGCCAAGCAGGACGAAGAGGAGCTCGCCGCATACCGATACAGACAAAAGCAGATATGGTACGCCAGGAAGATAGGCAGGCTGTCCGTTCATCTGGGATTCCTCATCGGGATCCTCATTCTTGTCTTTGCGGATATCTCCAAATTCAATCAGCTTCGCGAACTTGAAGAACTTCTCGCCAAAAGGCCGGTGTTCTTTGCCGCACACCCGATCGTGGATCTGACGGTTGTCGAGGAGCAGCGGCAGAAAGCCGAAGAGTTCGAGCGCCTCAAGAGCACACAGTACTTCGCTCAGATGACCGACAGCACCGAAGGCATGGGCGAGGACATAATAAGCAAGTACGGTATCGTAGTCGACATCAACAACGAAACGATACTTGCCGCAAGAGACGCGAAGACGATGATGTATCCCGCGTCGATGACGAAGATCATGACGGTTCTCGTTGCGGCCGAGAACATCGCGGAAGATTCTCTTGAAGACGAGTTCACGATAACTCCCGAGATCAATTATTACAGCAGCAGTCACGGCGCGAGCAGGGTCGGATTCCTTGATAACGAGACGGTAAAGGTCAAGGATCTGTTCTACGGGACGATCCTGCCTTCAGGCGCGGATGCGGCTGTCGGGCTTGCCACATATGTTGCGGGAAGCCACGAAGCGTTCGTCGATCTGATGAACAAGAAGCTTGAAACACTCGGCCTTTCGGACAGCGCGCACTTCACGAACTGTGTCGGCCTGTTTGACAACGATCATTACTGCACCGTTTACGATATGGCGATGATACTGCGTGCGGCGATCGCCAATCCACTTTGCCGGGAAGTACTCTCGACGAGGGTATACTCCACAACACCGACCGAGCAGCATCCTGACGGCATAGAGATATCGAACTGGTTTCTGCGGCGTGCGGAGGACAAGCCGATCGGCGGCACTATCACATGCGCCAAGACCGGATACGTCAAGGAATCGGGTAACTGCGCCGCAAGCTATGCCTCGGACGGGAACGGGTGCGACCTTATCGTTGTTACGGGCATGTCCACGGGCAGCTGGAGGTGCATATACGATCATGTGGGCCTCTACAGGAAGTATATGCCCGGATACGACCCGAGCGGTGTCGATACCGCCAAAGAGTCCGAAGAAGCCGAAAACGGGCCGTCTGACGAAGGAAACTGACATTTTTCATCACATTTTTAAAAATTCATCACAAAATAAAAAGGAAAAGAAGTGTCTTCGCGTAATATAAAGAGTGGAGACATTTTTTTATGAGAATCAGGGAAGAGATCGAACAGTGGGAAAACCGGTATCTTTCACCCTATGCGTCAAAGAGCATGGATTCGAAAGGCCGGGATATCGAAGAGGAAGAGTGTGATATAAGGCCTGTATACCAGAGAGACCGTGACAGGATACTTCACAGCAATTCCTTCAGAAGACTTAAGGACAAGACACAGGTATTCCTGGCGCCCGAAGGCGATCATTACAGAACACGTCTGACACATACCCTTGAAGTATCACAGAATGCGAGAACCATTGCGAAGGCCCTGCGGCTGAACGAGGACCTTACGGAGGCTATCGCGCTCGGGCATGACATAGGACATACTCCTTTCGGTCATGCGGGTGAGCGTGCGCTCGCGAGGGTGTGCCCGGAAGGGTTCGAGCACAACGTGCAGTCTGTTCGTGTCGTTGAGGTGCTGGAAAAGCGCGGAGCGGGCCTTAATCTTACCCGTGAGGTAAGGGACGGGATACTCAATCACAAGACGAAGGGAATGCCGTCAACTCTCGAAGGCAGGATCGTGCGGTTCTCCGACAAGATCGCCTACATCCACCACGATATGGATGATGCGATAAGGGGCAAGATACTGTGCGAGGAGGATATCCCGAGGCATCTTCGCAACACTCTCGGAGATACGACGACGAAACGGTTTGACTGCTTTACGCACGATATAATCCGCAATTCGGAAGATAAGGACGATATATGCATGTCGGACGAGATCGCCGAGGCCATGAAGGAACTGCGGCAGTTCATGTTTGACAACGTATATACGAATCCGAGGGTCAAGAGCGAGGAGACCAAAGCCGAACGCCTTGTGGAGTTTCTCTACGACCACTTCCTGCACAATCCGGAAAAGCTTCCGGAAGAGTACACGGCCCTTATGGAGAAGCGCGGAACAAGTCTCGAGAGAGCCGTATGCGATTATGTTTCGTCGATGTCCGACAGGTATGCGGTCGCCGTGTTCAACGAACTGTTCCTGCCAAGTTCCTGGAAAGAGATGTAATGTACTACCCGGATGAGATCGTTGAGGAAGTACGTCAGCGAAACGACATAGTGGACGTCATATCCTCATACGTACGTTTAAATAAAAAGGGCAGCAACTATTTCGGACTGTGCCCGTTTCATAACGAGAAGACCGGATCGTTCTCGGTAACACCCGGCAAGCAGATGTTCTACTGCTTCGGATGTCATGTCGGCGGAAATGTCATCACGTTCGTACAGAAGTACGAGAACATGACTTTCACCGAAGCCGTCAGGATGCTGGCCGACCGCGCGGGAATGACGCTTCCGGAGACACATTCGGAAGAAGCGCGCGAGCGCGAAAATCGCAGAGCGCAGCTTTTGGCCGTCAATAAGGAAGCCGGTAAGTTTTATTACGCACAGCTTCGAAGCGCCGCAGGAGAGCACGGCCTTGAGTATTTCAAAAAGAGGGGCCTTACGGACGAGACGATGCAGAGGTTCGGCCTCGGATATGCAAGGTCCTCGACCAATGAGACTTACAGATATCTTAAGAGTAAAGGCTTTGATGACGATATCCTGAGGGAGAGC
The DNA here is from genome assembly GCA_017620055.1 of Lachnospiraceae bacterium. The sequence continues at coordinate 7,595 of JAFZRD010000179.1, read as the reverse complement.
GGGCTGTTCAATTACAGCGAGAACCGCGGGATGACGGACAAGTTCTGGAACCGCGTGATCTTCCCGATAATGGATACGGGACAGAGGATTATCGGATTCGGCGGAAGGGTCATGGGAGACGGAGAGCCCAAATACCTTAATTCCCCCGAGACTCCGATATTCGATAAGAGCAGGAACCTGTACGGTCTCAATATAGCCAAGAACACGAAGGCGAAGAACATCATCATATGCGAAGGGTATATGGATGTGATCGCACTTCACCAGGCAGGATTCGACCAGGCGGTGGCATCTCTCGGAACGGCGTTCACATCGGGACATGCGAACCTTATCGCAAGATATGCAAGAGAGAACGTCCGGACTGACGAGATAGCAAGATACAAGGATATACTGCTTTGCTACGACTCAGACGGAGCAGGCGTTGATGCCGCAAAGAGAGCGCTCGTTACGCTGCGTATGGCAGGCCTTAACGCCAAGGTCATCGACATGAAACCGTACAAGGATCCGGACGAGTTCATCAAGAACCTCGGCGCCGAAGAGTTTCAAAAGCGCATAGACGGCGCGGAGAACGGGTTCATGTATGAGGTCAGGATGCTTGAGAGTGAGTATGACCTTACTGATCCTTCCGGTAAGAGCAGGTTCATGACAGACGTTGCGACAAGGCTGCTGAGATTCGATGATCCGGTCGAGCGCGACGGATATGCAGGAAAGATCGCATACAAATATGATGTTTCGGCGGATTCGCTCGGAGAAGTAATTAAGAAACAGGCGATAGCCGGTGATAACATCCGTATCGCACCGAAGCCTCTTCCGACAAGAGGAGAACAGGGCGGATTCGCGGATGCACCGCGTCTCGTTCAGGGACGGCTCCTGTCATGGATATGCGAGACGCCCGATATATATGATACCGTCAAACGGTTCATCACCGCGGATGATTTTGCGGACCCGCTGTACCGGAAGGTTGCATCGATACTTTTCTCGCAGCTTGAAGAAGGAAGAGCCGATCCCGCCGATATCATAAGCATGTTCACCGATGAGGAGGAACAGCGGCAGATAGCGGAGGCGTTCCATCAGAACATGGGATCTCTCGACAGCGCACAGGCAAGGGATGCCGCACTCAAGGATCTGATGCTCAATATAAAGAGACTCTCGATGACGAGAGAAGATCGCGAGGATAATGATTTTAACACGATAATAAGACTCCGCAGGGAGCTTGAAGAACTGCAGAAGACAACTGTAAAAATATATCAGGATAAGGGAGAATGACAAACATGGAAGACGAAATGCGTAAAAAATTCGAGGAACGTCTCTTGGAACTCAAGGCGTTTGCCAAGAAGAAAAAGAACGTGCTCGAGCCCGGAGAGATCGCGGATTTCTTCAGCGAGTATGAACTCGACGACGATGATTTTGACCGTATATACGAGTTCATGGAGCAGAACGGGATCGATCTTCTCCGTATCGTTGAGGAGGAAGAGGAGGACATCCCCGAGGAAGAGATAGACCTGTCGGAAGAGGAAGAGGTCGATGTCGAGAATATCGATCTGTCAGTTCCGGACGGTGTGTCGATCGAGGACCCGGTCAGGATGTATCTCAAGGAGATCGGTAAGGTACCGCTCCTGTCGGCCGAAGAGGAGATCGAACTTGCAAAACGTATGGAAGACGGCGATGAGGAAGCCAAGAAGAGGCTCGCCGAGGCGAACCTGCGTCTTGTTGTATCGATCGCGAAAAGATATGTGGGCCGCGGAATGCTGTTCCTCGATCTTATTCAGGAAGGAAACCTCGGACTGATCAAGGCTGTTGAGAAGTTCGATTACACAAAGGGTTACAAGTTCAGTACGTATGCAACGTGGTGGATCCGTCAGGCGATCACGAGAGCGATAGCCGATCAGGCGAGAACGATCAGGATCCCGGTTCATATGGTCGAGACGATCAACAAGCTCATCAGGGTATCGAGACAGCTCCTCCAGGAGCTCGGCCGCGAACCGACCCCCGAGGAGATCGCTGCGGAGATGAACCTTCCGGTTGAGCGTGTAAGAGAGATACTCAAGATATCACAGGAACCCGTGTCGCTCGAGACACCGATAGGCGAAGAGGAAGACAGCCATCTGGGTGATTTTATCCAGGATGACAATGTTCCGGTGCCTGCGGAAGCTGCGGCGTTCACGCTCCTTAAAGAGCAGCTCGTCGAAGTACTCGAGACGCTTACAGACCGTGAGCAGAAAGTGCTGAGGCTTCGTTTCGGTCTTGATGACGGACGTGCACGCACGCTCGAGGAAGTTGGCAAGGAGTTCAAGGTAACGCGTGAGCGTATCAGACAGATCGAAGCGAAGGCACTGCGTAAGCTTCGTCATCCGTCACGCTCCAAGAAGCTCAAGGATTATCTGGACTGAATATGGCACCTATGTCAGACAGGCTCAAAGCCGTTGCAAAAATGATAACGCCGGGCATACCGGTCGCCGATATCGGCTGTGACCATGCCTATCTGCCTATCTGGCTTGCCAGGGAGAATGTCAGTCCCTACATCATCGCCAGCGACATTAACGCGGGTCCGATCGACAGGGCAAGGGAGAATATCGAGGATGCCGAATTGCTCGAGAGGATAGATATCAGGCAGGGAGACGGTCTGTCGGCGATCACACCGGGTGAGGTGAAGTCCGTCGTTATGGCCGGAATGGGCGGTAAGCTCATGATCCGCATTCTCTCGGAAGGCGAGGATGTTCTTCGCGAAGTGTCGGAGATAATAATGGAGCCCCAGTCGGAAGTTGCGCTCCTGCGGCATTATCTGCAGGACAACGGCTACCGCATCATCAGCGAGAACATGGTCTGCGAGGATGACAAGTTCTATCCTCTCATCAAGGCCGTTCCGGGGAAGATGAACTGGGACAAGGAGATATACTTCAGATACGGTAAGATACTTCTTCGGGAAGAAAATCCCGTGCTTCATGAATTTCTGCTGCTGGAGAAGGAGTACTGCTCAAACCTTCTGAAAGAACTTGCCGCAAACGAAGATATACCGCACGTGTTTGTGCGTATGGAGGAACTTAAGTACGATCTGGCGCTCAATGCCGATGCGCTCCAGCTGGTGTCAGAGCCGGGGCTGTTTGAAGATACACTGACTCTTGTCTGAAAATAAATATACCGGGAGGGGTAAAATGAGAAAGGTTACGGTTACAATCCAGAACAAAGACTACGAGTACGAAGCGGGTACAACGTACGAACAGATCGCAAAGGATCACCAGAAAGATTACGATGCGAAGATCGTTCTTGTCTCCGCCAACGGAAGGCTGCGTGAACTTCACAAGATACTGTCGAATGACTGTACGCTCGAGTTCATCACGCTCTCTGAGAAGATAGGAATGGAGACATACAGAAGGAGTGCGACATTCCTTCTTGTCAAAGCCGTTCACGATGTTATAGGATCCACCGACAGGAACCACCTTGTTGCGATGTACACAGTGGGAAGGGGTCTTCTGTGCAAGATAGTCGATCATGAGATAAACGACCAGTTTGTAAGGAGTGTCCATGCGAGGATGGATGAGCTGATATCGCAGAATATCCCGATCTGGAAGACGTCATATTCTGTTGAGGAGGCGCGCCGGATTTTCGCGGAAGCGGGAATGGAAGACAAGGTCAAACTGTTCAAGTTCAGACGTGCTTCGAAGGTCAACGTTTATTCGATCGGTGATTACAAGGATTACTACTACGGATACATGGTCCCTTCGACCGGATACATTACACATTACGATCTGTTCGCTTATGATGAGGGACTGATCCTGCAGCTTCCCTCAAGGCATTCGCCGAATGTCGTTCCCGAGCAGACGAACTCGCCGAAGCTTCAGAGAGCGCTTCAGGAGACGAGCGACTGGGGATCGAGCATCGGGATCGAGGATGTCGGTGACCTTAACGAGATGATATGTAACGAGGGAGTCGAGGATGTGATACTCCTTCAGGAAGCATACATGGAGAGCCGTATCGCGGAGATCGCAAAGGATATCGCCGCAAAGGGTGGCAGGAAGTTCATCATGATCGCGGGACCTTCGTCGTCAGGTAAGACTTCGTTCTCGTACAGACTGTCGATACAGCTTCGCGCTCTCGGACTTCGCCCGCATCCGATCGCTCTTGATAATTACTTCAAGAACAGGGAAGATACACCGAAGGATGAGAACGGGGATTATGATTTTGAATGTCTCGAGGCGATCGATGTCGAGCAGTTCAACAAGGATATGTTAAACCTTCTCGGCGGCGAGACGGTTGAGATCCCGACGTTCAATTTCAAGACGGGACAGCGTGAATACAAAGGCAATTACATGAGACTCGGCGAGAATGAGATACTCGTCATCGAAGGTATCCACGGACTGAACGAGAAGATGTCGTATGCTCTTCCCGCGGAGAGCAAATACAAGATATACATTTCGGCTCTCACGGCGCTCAATGTCGACGAGCATAACAGGATAGCGACGACGGATGTAAGGCTCCTTCGAAGGATGGTCCGTGACAACAGGACGAGAGGCACATCTGCTTCCGGTACACTCAACATGTGGCACAGCGTGCGCCGCGGTGAGGAGAAGTACATATTCCCGTTCCAGGAAAGCGCCGATGCTGTGTTCAACTCCGCACTGATATATGAGCTGTCGGTATTAAAACTTTATGCCGAGCCGCTCCTTTTCGGTATCAGTAAAGAAGATCCGCAGTATTACGAGGCAAAGAGACTTTTGAAGTTCCTCGATTATTTCCTCGGCGTGACGAGCGAGGGACTGCCAAACAATTCGCTGATCAGGGAGTTCGTGGGCGGATCGATATTTAACGTATAAGGATACAGGATCCTTTTTTCCTGTCCCGAGTCAAACAGACGATCGCTTGAGATACAGAGGAAAGTCCGGGCTTCGAAGGGCAGGATGCCGGATAACGTCCGGTGGAGGCGACTCCAAGGAAAGTGCAACAGAAAGTATACCGCCCGCATCTGCGGGTAAGGGTGAAATGGCAGTGTAAGAGACTACCGCCCGGGTGGTAACACGCGGGGCATTGTAAACCCCATCCGAAGCAAGACCAAGAAGAAGCCATACGGTTGCCCGCCGTGCTTCGGGTAGGTCGCTTGAGGTCGGCGGTAACGCCGATCCTAGATAGATGATCGTCACGGTCATACCGTACAGAACCCGGCTTATGTTTGGGTCGGGACAGGGGAAAGGGATCCGTTACGGAATAACACCATGTACACATTTTTACTGATTCTACAGATCATAGCGGTTGTATTCAGCTTCCTGTGCGTTGTCGTACTGCTGATGCAGAAGGGTTCGGAGGTCACCAAACTGATCCTCGTCGGATGCCTTTGTGCTTTTGTGCAGAATGCGGGTTACCTTCTCGAGATGAGGAGCAGGAACCTTGACGAGGTCATGGTCGCCATCAGACTCGAGTACATAGGAACAGCGTTCATCGCTACGATGTCGATGCTGTTCGTGTTCAGGTACTGCAGGGTCGTCTTTATCGGCTGGCTCAAATACACGGTACTCGTTATCGATGCTCTTGTCCTTGTGTGCGTGTGGAGTTATGAGCACGTACCTTTCTACTATTCGGGCGTGGAGTTCGTATCCACGGGCGTATTTCCCCACGTAGTCCTTCATAAGGGATTCATGTACATAGTCTTCATGGTGACGATCTATTCGGAGATCATCGCCGGACTTGTCGTGGCATCCGTGTTCGCGATCAGGACGACCGATCCGAACATGAAGAGGAATTACAGATTACTCATAGTCAGTAATGCGGTGCCGCTCATATTTTACATAGCCGGTGTCTGCAACATGATAGACGGATACGATCCGGCCCCGATAGGCGGAGCTATCGGTATCCTGATATTCTGTGCCAATCTCATATTCAGGCGCGTGTTTGACGTTGTCGAGACAGCCCATGAGAACATTCTCATGGATCTTGACGATGCGATCGTGGTACTTGATTACAGAAAAGGTTTCCAGGAAGCAAACCGTGCCGCGATCAATCTGTTCCCGGAACTGGCGAGGACCGCTTTCGGTGAACTTGTGGGGAGCAAGGAGTTCTATGCTCTGTTTGATAAAAAGGAAAACGAAGAAGTTGAGATAGACGGCAGATTCTACAAGGTCCATATCAACGATCTGTATGCGAGAAAAGGTATAGAATCGAACTTTATCGGATACTCGCTCATATTCTTTGACGTGACCGATTCGAAGATGCAGCTTGAGAAAATGAATGAACTCAGGATCGCTGCGGATGCCGCAAGCCAGGCCAAGTCAGCTTTCCTTGCAAACGTATCGCATGAGATCAGAACCCCGATCAACGTCGTTCAGGGAATGAGTGAAGTCATCCTTAGGGATTACGATGATCCTAAACTTCTTGAATATGCGGACAATATCAGAAATTCAGCGGACCAGCTTCTCGATCTTATAAACGGAATACTTGATTTCTCGAAGATCGAATCCGGAAAGGTTACGCTCGCAAACGCGGAATACCGTGTCGATGAATTCTTCAGGGATATCATAATGGTGTTCGAGCATAAGAGTACGGAGAAGAAACTTAAGTTCGTCACCGACATCGCGCAGGATATCCCGCTGAAGCTTTACGGCGATACCGTAAGGATCAGGCAGGTGGCGACCAATATACTTACGAACGCGTTCAAGTACACGCGAGAGGGTAGCGTCACGCTCCGCGCACGTTTCGAGAAGATGACGACGGAAAAAGGTAATCTGATATTCTCGGTCGAGGATACGGGTATCGGTATCAGGAAAGACGAAGTCGACAAGATATTCGAGATGTTCGTCCGACTTGACGAGAGACTCAACCGCTCGGTCGAGGGAACGGGTCTCGGGATGAACATAACAAAGAGTCTCGTTGATCTGATGGGCGGAGAGATCAAGGTCTATTCGGAATACGGAAAAGGATCCGTGTTCACGGTTATCATTCCGCAGTTCATAAGGAGCAAAGGCGAGACCATAGGTAAGCTTGAGCACCGGAGCGTCATAAGAGAGCGCGAAGCGGTCGGATTCGAAGCACCCGATGCAAGGGTACTGATCATCGACGACAGCAAGACAAACCTGATCGTTGCCAAAGCTCTTCTTCGCGACACGAAGGCACAGATCACTACAGGTATAAGCGGAGACGAGTGTCTTGACTACGTGAACCGCGAACACTTTGATGTTATATTCCTCGATCACAGAATGCCGGGAATGGACGGCGTTGAGACGCTTCGAAGGATGAACATGATGGATCATAAATGCGTCGGTACGCCGGTGATAATGCTCACGGCAAATGCGATGAGCGATGCCAAGGATTTCTATCTGAAACAGGGATTCAACGATTTTATTGCCAAGCCGATAACCGAGCAGTCCATATGCGGAATGCTTGAGAGATATCTTCCGGCAGACCTCGTTCACAGGGGGGATAACGATGGGATTTGATCTTGTAAACACAGGGGCACTTGCCCGAAAAGCGGCATTCAGCCTTCAGAGCCTTTCCACGGCGAAAAAGAACGAAGGTCTTCTTGCTGTTGCGGATGCTCTTGAAGCAAACAGTGCACTTCTTATAAAAGAAAATGCAAGAGACCTTGAATATGCTAAGGAGCGCGGGACATCGGA
>JAFZRD010000178.1 GCA_017620055.1 Lachnospiraceae bacterium | reverse complement strand
TTCCTCAGATGCTCATAAAGTTCAAGATAGTCAACTTCTTCCTCGGTGAATATGATCGCGAGCGATGATTTTCCGAATTCAAAATCCGCCGTCTGCTCAAACAACTCCTCGACGGCAACATTCATCTCATCGATCTCTTCCGTGTACAAAACCGCTGATCTCATAAGTATCCTCCGTTCATTTGTGCATGGTCATTAATCAAAAAGGGACCCCGGTCTCCCGGAATCCCTGCAATAACTACATCGGAGTGACAAGATTCGAACTTGCGGCCTCTACCTCCCTAAGATAGCGCTCTAGCCAAACTGAGCCACACCCCGATTGCCGTGTCCCTTCGGACGAGCGTAATTAATTCTATAGGAAAGCGGTTATTATGTCAAGAGAAAATCACATGACGGATACGTTTATGTCTCCTGTCGAGGTCTTAACATCTATCTTCTTATCCGATCCGTTGTCTTTGGTATAACTCTTCTCGTATTCCTGGCCGTTGAGCACGATGTCTCCGGTGGATACTTTGAAATCGTACGAGTAGTCATCGCTCTTCCCGTTTAACTGAACGGTAACATCTCCCGTTGAGGTTTCGCATCTCAGATTCGATATGGCCGAATCGTTTATATCGATATCGCCCGTTGACGCATGGCAGTATGCATCATCCGATTCCATCCTGAGAACCTCGATATCGCTTGTTGAACCCTCAAGCCTGATCTTTTTGACCTTGACCTTATCTCCGTCTATATCGCCGGAGCTGACCGATACCGCAAGATCCTCTCCCTCGATATCATTAAGCATCACATCGGAAGTGCTCGCATCTATCCTGCCCGATACTTTGATACGGTCGAGCATCAGATCTCCTGTCGATGCCTTGGCGTTAAGTTCTATCTCGCTGCTCCCCTCGGGTACGGTGATCGTATATGTGTTTTCGTCATTGTTAAATCCGAAATTGAACATCACGAATCCCATCGAAGGCTGTTTGACGGAAAGTTTTCCACCCTCCTGTGTTATCTCGGGCTCTTTTCCTTTCCGGGTCTTATACTCGATCTTATACTCATCTCCACGGACGATATTTACATCCGCAGTTGAGACCTGAAGATCGATCGCATCAAAAGACTCCAGATTCTCTGTACCCGATACGACATCGGATGCAAACGAAAGACTTCCGTCACTCATATTCAGGCTCCATCCTGCCTGTCCGCCGAATCTTATACCGAGTACGACCGCGATTATACCTATCGGGATCATACATGCTGCTATGATCAATATGATCTTTACTGCCTTCTTCATTGTTCCGTCTCCTTTTTATCCTTGCGGTTTCTGCGAAAGATTCCGTTGATTATAAGCTTCGTCAGGTTATATACACCAAAGCACATCAGTACACCGACTGCCAGGCTGATAAGCCCCATTCCGAAGATGACCGCCTTCTGTGCGATCCCGGGTGCCAGCCACATGATGACAAGGCTTCCGGCTCCTCCGACAACAAGCGCGAGTGCTGTTACCGCCAGCGTCAGCAGAACTGCGATGACCGCGATTATCAGGGTAAATACAAGAGCCAGTACCACGATCGCAAGAGGGAGCGATAACGGCAGTGACAGAAGGCCGAGTACCGACAGCCATACGACCGTTGCATGTCCCTTTACGGTCTTATTCTCTTCGTAAGCTTCTTCATGCTTCTGTCCGCATTCATCGACTATTTTCTTTGCGACTTCCTTGGGAGACCCGAGCTTTGCGGAAACATCCGCCGCGTCATCAAGTTCCATGTCGCTTATGAGCTCCGTGTAATACTCCACGGCATCTTCCCTGTCTTCCTTGGGGATATACTTAAGACGCTTATCAAGCTCCTTAATAAAATCAACTTTGTTCATCGTTGTCACCTCCGTCGGTATCATCACCGGCCGATCCGCTGCCTGCGAGCAGTTCATCGATCTTGCCCTTATACAAATCCCATTCTTTGGCGTAATGTTCCAGAAGCACTTTGCCCTCTTCGGTGATCGCATAGTATCTTCTGTTACGTCCCTGGAACGGTGCATCATAGGTCCTCAGCTGTCCAGCTTTCTGAAGGCGGCGCAGGACCGGATAGAGCGTTGATTCCGAGATGTCCACAACCTGGCGCATCTTCTGGGTAAGTGTATAGCCGTACGAATCCTCGTTATCGACGATACCCAGAACACATGCATCCAGGAGCGGTGCAGTCAACTGATACGTCATTTCTTTTTCCTCCTTGTGATTTAATACCCTTCTTGATATGATACTATACGCCGTATAATATTGTTTGTCAATACATATTGTAAACTTTTTTGGGAAAATCACTTCTTTAGTGTGATTTTCACCGAAATGTGATATAATTCAGACATGGGTATCAATTCATACGGCCTTTTTAATAACGGACAGTCAGGCAGTCCTTACAGCGGAAGGAACTATGAATTGCAGAGGCAGCTGGAGAAGCGTCAGCAGCAGCTCGGTGAGCTCGACCGGATGCCTTCGTTAAGTGCGGCCCAGCAGGAGAAGCGCCAGCAGCTTCTTCACGCCGTAGACCACCTTTCCGGGAAGCTCAATCCCAAGGCCGAGACCTCAACCGGTCAGGCCGGCGAATCCTCTTCTCTTAATTCGATAGGAAGACGCGATACCGAAGACGGTATCATGATCCCCAAGAACAGGATGGATGTGGCGAAAGCGTACTCTTCGATGGATCCGAGGGCAACACGCCGTCCGAATCCCGGATACGCGCAGAACGAATATACCAATTCAGGTACCAATACATACAAGAACCCCCAGCGTTATGACGGAACTGCCACAACTCCGGGGGATACATATCTCAAAGGTTTCTTTGTCGATATTAAATTATGATCAGCCTTCTATGAACAGAACACCGAGTGTTCCGGGGCCGCAGTGTGAACTGATAACACCGCCTGCCTCTGTTTCGAGTATCTCGTCAAAGTGGCCCAGACTCTCAAGATAGGTCCGCACCTCTTCGACAAGTTCGCGGTCACTGCTCGTATGCGTTATGAACACACGGGCGGGTCTTGCTTCAAGAAGCGCATAATGCATATCCTTCACGTAATCCATCACGACCCTTTTGATCGATCCGCGATACTTCTTGGATACTTCCATCCTGCCGTCCTTGACGATTATCTTCGGATGGATACGGAGAACTCCTCCGGTAAGCGCCGCCACACTCGAACATCTTCCGCCCCTTGCGAGGTAAGTGAGTGTGTCGATGACAAAGCTCGCCCTTACCTTAGGCACAAGGCGTGTGATCTCTTTGATTATATCCTGCACGCCAAGGCCTTCCCGTGCCATGATCGCGGCTTCTACAACAAGAAGCCCGATACCGGTCGAAAGGTTTGCAGAGTCGACAACAAATATCCTGTCTGTTACTCCGAGATCCTGAGTGACCATTGTGAACACGTTGTATGTAGTAGAGAACGCACCTGAGATCGTGAACACTATCGCCTCGTCACCCGCATCCGCGATCGGCTTGATCGCGCTCATCGCATCATCGTATGACACCGCGGATGTCTTCGGCGTGGTCTTGTTCTTATCTGCCCACTCGAATATCTCTTTCTGGGTTATCCCGACACGGTCACGGTATTCTTCCTCTCCGAGTACTATATGGAGCGGAATGATCGTGATACCGTACCTCTTTGTGATCTCTTCCGAAAGGTCACAGGTGCTGTCCGATAAGATCCTTATCATGATTATGCGATCTTGGACTTCGCGATCTCTGTAAGCTGTGCGAAACCTTCGGCATCGTTTACTGCCATCTCGGCAAGCATCTTGCGGTTGATGTCGATCTCGGCAAGCTTGAGACCGTACATAAGCTTGCTGTAAGAGATACCGTTGATCCTTGCAGCTGCGTTGATACGAGCGATCCAGAGCTGTCTGAACTGACGCTTACGCTCTTTTCTTCCTGCAAATGATGTGTTAAGGGCACGCATCACCGACTGCTTTGCAACACGGTACTGCTTTGAACGTGCTGCCCTGTATCCCTTTGCAAGCTTTAATACTTTATTATGTTTTCTTTTGGCGTTCATTCCGCCTTTGATTCTAGCCATGATTAATTACCTCCTGCCCAAAAAATTACTGAAGATAAGGTGTGATCTTCTTCATGTTCTTTACGTTTGTCTCATCCGT
>JAFZRD010000177.1 GCA_017620055.1 Lachnospiraceae bacterium | reverse complement strand
GGGGCTTGAAGCATATGAGAGCCATATGTACGGTATCGGTGCAATGATAGAGAACATTATGTCAGATGGTAAGGAGGTGTGATAACGATGATGGATAACGGCAAACTCCCGGTTTCGGGAAACGAAGTCAGATCAGGCGAACAGTTTGAACTTCCGCACTATGCTCCGTACTCAGATCTTACAAAGGATTACGAGATGCTCGGAAAACTCAGGGATTTCGAGAGAAACATCGAGGGCCTGTGTAGGAGCTTCATCAGGAATACATCTCCCGATCATAACAACGGCAAGTATTTTGATGCCGTGATCGAGAAATACTGCGATGAGGCTGTAAAGGACATCGATCTTCAAAGACGCGAGCATATCCAACTGTTCAGACAGAGCGTTGCAGGGTACCAGAAAGGCATAAGTGTCAAGATAGAGGCCAAGCTTCAGATGGTGCTTGATGCGATCGAAGAGAACGATAAGGAACTTGCAAAGTGTAAGAAGGTCTATTTCAAAGGCACAAGCATGGAGGACTGAACTATGAGAAAAAAAGCGAATATAGATTACGGGATTAAAATCTTAGAAAACGAGGGGTACCCCGGGTTCATTGAATCCATAAATAAGGTGAGAAAGAACGAGGTTCCATTTATAGCGAAGCCGCTGGTATATATACTGATTGCTTTCGGACTCAGCGGTGTTGATGCAACCGTTCTTTACGGCCTCATGAATCTTGCGATGCAGCAGAACGAGGTGATGGGTTATCTGATGGCATTTGCAGTGGCGATGGTACTGAACGTTTTGCCGCTTGTCATAGCACATTACATCCATCACATGATCTACAAAACAAGGCGTTTTGCACTCGTTGCGGTTGCAGCCTGTACGGTTACATTCGTTGTGCTCTTTGCAACTACGGTCAATCTCCGTTACGAGTATAGGGATCTGTACGGCGAAGGAAGCGTTGAGAAGATCGTAAACGCCGTAGAGACTGATGAGGCAGTGGAAGATGCCGCGGCGGCGAAGCCGCAGGATGCGAAGGCGATGGCAGTGTTCTGGCTGCTGGCACTTGAACCCCTGGCAACGAGCATCATGAACCTTATGCTTGGACTCATGGGTGACAACTACATGAGAAAACATATTTACGAACTCAGGATCAGACAGGTGGAGCTTTGTGAAGCCAAGAGTGACTGTGAAGCCGCACTTGCCGACATGAACATGGATATCGACCGGATGATTGAGATCGACAAAGAAAAGAGCTTCGTGATGAAGGAAAAGATAGGAGAACTCGAAAAGACGCTGAAAGCCGTGGCAAGACAGGTACTTGCCGAAGAACTCGGAGATCCGTCTTCCATCAGCAAACTTTGCGGTCAGATGACGGAAGATACGGACGAAGGAGAGCTGGAAAATGTTGTGACGGAGATGAAGCCTGTGGAACTATCATCCGAACATTCCGGACCTTATCCGGTAATAGCGTAGTAGCAATGATGTTATCAGGGAAAGGCGCAATGATCATTATGGAGGAAAAGGATATGTGTAAGAAGAATAGTATTAAAGATTGTTTCAGAACTATCGTTACTGTTGTTATCTGTACACTCGCTCTTGCAGGATGCAGTTCCGAAGAGATACCCGAGAAGGTGAACCTGGTGATCGTTGGCGGTCCCAGAGCCTGCATGAATCAGATATCATCAGACATGACAACAGTCAATGAGCTGCTTTATGAGGCAAGTAGCACATACGGCAATGTTATGTTCATCAATTGCGACGGCAAGCCTCATGTATATGCATCGGTTGATATTCCCGAGCCTTCGGTTCACGGCATGGACGATGCCGCACTCAGAAAGAGGGCGACGGATTATACGGATCAGCTTAAACAACTGTTTTCACAGGGCGCTGCACAGTATCCGGAAACGGACCTGCTCAGTGCCCTTCAGCTTGCCTCAAAGGCATTTGCCGATGCGGATGAGGACAGCAGATGCGTGCTCATGATACTTGATTCGGGCCTTTCTACAGTCAAGATTGACTTCCGTCAGCAGATATATACCGGCGAAGGAAATAAGCCCCAGTATATGCTGACAGCCATACCCGAATCGATCGTGAGCGAGCTTGAAAAGGAGTGTGAGCTTCCGAAGCTAAACAATGCCAAGGTTTACTTCGCATTCTGCGGCGACACGGCATATCCTCAGGAACCTCTCACAGAAAAGCAGAAGGGACAGCTTAAGGATATCTGGCAGAATATCCTTATTTCCGGCGGCGCGTCGGAAGTGAACTTCACAAATGATTTTGCAACGGATATGCCTTATGAAGGCATGCCTGTAGTTTCGACGGTTCCTGTTGATGTGATGAGCATCTCACCCGAGACGGATGTGATCGAGACAATGGTACTTGATGAGAAGGGAGTCGAGTTTATAGGAGATACGGCTGATTATATAGATCCGGATGCGGCGGAAAGTGTTCTTCGTGGCGTCGCGGATCTTCTTATCGCCTATCCGGAGAACAGCGTTTACCTTGTCGGGACAACGGCTACGGGCAGATACGAGTACACGCAGGAGCTGTCGCAGCGCCGCGCCGAGGCTGTT
>JAFZRD010000176.1 GCA_017620055.1 Lachnospiraceae bacterium | reverse complement strand
CGCCGTAACTGATTCGGTCCCGATATCGAACAGTTCGAGAACGAGAGCACCGAGCACGGCCGGGATACTCATTAGGAACGAATACTTAGCGGCAAACTTGCGGTCGAGCCCGCACAGAAGTCCAGCAACTATCGTTATACCGCTTCTGGAAAGGCCCGGAAGCGTTGCCACTCCCTGTGCCGTACCTATCGCAAACGCATCACCGTAATTGGCTTCTTTGAGCTTCCTGTCCCCGTCTGCGAGAAAATCGGAAAGTGCGAGTATCGCACCGGTACATATCAGACATACTCCGGTAACAACAAGATTGCCGGAAGTGAACTCAACGACATCCTTCATGAACACTCCGATGATACCCGTCGGTACCGTCGAGATGATAAGCATCAGGACGAACTTGCGGTAAGGACCGTCGATCACCCTTACATACTCGGGATCCCGTCCGCCCGACAGGCTCTTTCCGAGGGCGGCTATGTTGAGACCGATGTCCCTGCACATTCCCCCGAACTCTATGACGAGCCTCAGCACATCCTTGTAGAATACCGCAACTATCGCGATAAGCGTTGCGAAATGAAGCAGGATGTCAAACAGTATACTGTTCTCTCCCGTATCAAACAGTGCTTTTATGAGCCCGAGGTGTCCCGATGACGATACCGGCAGAAACTCCGTCAATCCCTGTATGACACCCATTAATATGGCTTTGCCTATACTCATATCTGTCCTTTCCGTAAACAGCGTCAAAAACTATGAAAAATTCCGAAATATTATACCAGAAAACGCCCGCTCATTCAATGTTTGCGGCGTCTCTTCTTCCTGACCGGAGCATGGTAATACTTAAGTTCCTCGGGAGTAAAATACGTGCACGAGAATACCGACACACTAAGCGCGGGAACATTGATCCTGACCGAGAACTCCCTGCCGTCACATTCGTCCGCCTTGGAGCGCTTGACTCTCGGGTTTCCGGCACCTCTTCCGCCGAACGCCGTGTCATCGCTCGAGAATATCTCTTTGTACTTGCCCGGGAACGGAACTCCGATCTTGTAATCGGTCCTGTCTATATCCGCAAAGTTTACGACAACAAGTATATTGTTGCCCTCTTTGTCCTTCCTCAGGAACACAAGGATAGTCTCATTCGCGGATATGTTGTTGATCCACTCGAATCCGTCGGCATTGTTGTCAAGTTCGTAAAGCGCCGGCGTCTCTTTGTAAAACGTTATGAGCGAACGTACGTAATCGTTGAGCTTAATGTGATCATCATATTGCAGAAGATCCCATTCAACGCTCCTCTTCTCGTTCCACTCATCCCATTCGCCTATATCGGAGCCCATGAACAGAAGCTTCTTGCCGGGATGCGTATACATGAAACCGAGCGATGCACGAAGATTTGCAAACTTGCGGTCACGCTCACCCGGCATCTTTGAAAGGAGCGAAGCCTTGCCGTGTACGACCTCATCGTGCGAGAACACGAGGATGAACTTCTCGCTGTACGCATATATCATCGAGAATGTGAGCTCCCCGTAATGTCCGCTCCGGTAGAGCGGATCCAGCCTGATGAATCCGAGAAAATCATTCATCCAGCCCATATTCCACTTGTAATCGAATCCGAGCCCGTCATCATCGAGATCACCCGTGACCTTCGGCCATGCGGTTGATTCCTCAGCTATCATGAGAGCTCCGGTATTCATCTTCTTATTGATCGAGTTAAGATGTTTTAACATCTCCTCGGCCTCAATATTCTCATTGCCTCCGTATATATTACGGACCCAGTCTCCGCCCTGTCTTCCGTAATCGAGATAGAGCATCGAAGCAACTGCATCCATCCTGATTCCGTCCGCATGATATTTATTGATCCAGAACAGCGCGTTCGCTATAAGATAATTCGACACTTCGGGCCGGCCGTAGTTAAAACACAGCGTGCCCCAGTCGGGATGGTTCGCGCGTCTAGGATCCATATGTTCGTAGAGGCACGTTCCGTCGAAGTTCGACAGACCCTGTATGTCTCGCGGGAAATGAGCAGGAACCCAGTCAAGGATCACACCGATACCGTTCTCATGCATCTTATCCATGAAATACATGAAATCATCAGGCGTTCCGTAACGTGAGGTCGGCGCATACATTCCGATCACCTGGTATCCCCAGGACTCGTCAAAAGGATGCTCCATGACCGGCATCAGCTCTATATGTGTATATCCCATCTTCAGGACATACGGTATGATCGCGTCCGCAAGTTCCCTGTAGTTTAGGAATTCACGTTCATCATCAGGCTTCCTGAAACTTCCGAGATGTATCTCGTAAACCGAGAAAGGCCTGTCCTTGGCATTCAGTTCTTCTCTCCTGTCGACAAATTCCTTATCGTGCCACTTGAACTTATCGATGTCATAAACGACCGATGCACTGTCAGGGCGAAGCTGTGCAAAGTATCCGTAAGGATCCGCTTTAAGGCTGACCATTCCGCCCTTAAGCTTGAGCTCGTATTTGTATATGTCTCCTTCGCCTACATCGGGAATGAATATCTCGAACACTCCTGACTGTCCGAGGCGCTGCATCTGGTGACACCTTCCGTCCCAGCCGTTAAAATCACCAACGACCGACACTCTCACCGCATTGGGTGCCCAGACGGCAAAGTTAGTTCCCTTGACGCCATCGCTCTTTCTGACATGCGCTCCGAGATGCTCGTAAATGTCGTAACATATCCCGGCCGAAAAAGCGCGGAGCGTTTTTGCATCTAT
>JAFZRD010000175.1 GCA_017620055.1 Lachnospiraceae bacterium | reverse complement strand
TCCGCCGTAGGTGGACGGCGAGATCAGAAAGATCTGAGAACTGAACATATTCAATCTGCCGTATATAGAGGATTTTGAAGGCGTACTTATACTCGGAAACGCTAGAGATCATGTCGGTGTCTATGAACAGCTGATAGAGCGCTGCAAGGAAGCGAATGTCCCCGTAATATCCACGGGACGCAAAGATGACAACGCATATTTTGTCGGCAGTGACAACTATCACGGTGCCAAGGATCTGTACACTCATATCGTTGAAGAGCACGGCATCACACATCCCCTGTTCATTGCGGGAAACGCCAACAATGAAGATTCGAACACAAGACTCGATACGCTCCGTGAGGTGATGGATTCACACGGACTTGCGGCGGATGACGTGGAAGTGTTCTACAGCATGTGGGAACCGAAGCTTACCGTGGACTATATCCACGAGAAGTACGGCAACAGGAACAACCCGCTTCCGGATGCGTTCGTATGTGCGAACGACACGCTCGCGATCGGTGTGTGCATCGCGCTTGAGGAGATCGGATACGAGATCCCCGCGGATACGATAGTTACGGGATTTGACAATGATTATTCAGCAGAGATATACAGCCCTTCGATAACGAGTGTTGATCAGAGGTTCGGAGATCTCGGAGCTTATGCGCTCCGGCTCCTCCTGGATGTTATCGACGGCAACAAGCGTAACCGTGAGATGTACGTCTCATGTGAACTGTTCGAGAGTGAGAGCTGCGGATGTGCGAGCATCCGTGATATAGATTATCTCCGCCGCATGCAGGGCAAGAGTGTATTCTATGACCGCATGATGACAACTATCTTCGAGAGGAACGTTACCGTGATAGAGGGCGAGGCCCTCGCGGGCATGACATATGAGGAATTCGAGGCAAACTTAACGCATGCGCTCGAGTCAGACAAGACGTTCATCGGCGAAACATTTCATATAGTGCTGGAGCCGAGCTTCAGGAAGGCGATGTCCAATCTCGATACGCCGTTCAGGACAAGGGGATACAGCAGGAAGATGGATGCGGTGTTCTCGATGGAGAACGGTGTGGTCAGGAACTTCCCGCAGTTTGAATCGAGAAAGCTGGTTCCGTATGTTGACCCTGAGAAGAAGAACAGGGTCTTCGTGTTCCTGCCCATCCATGAACTGATGGATAACTACGGATACATGGTATTCGGCGATAATGTCGATATAGTCGGGAACGGCAATCACCTGTTCGAGTTTATCACAAGGTTTGACACGATAATGTCCAAGGTCAGGCAGAATATCAGCCTGAGGATGCTCAATAAGAAGCTCGTTGAACTGACCGAGACCGATACCCTTACAAACGTCAAGAACCGTGCCGCATACTCATCCAAGGAGACCGAACTCAATTCGATCATCCGCTCGGGATCGCATATTGAATTTGCGATCGGCGTGTTCGATATCAATAACCTCAAGAAGATGAACGACAACTACGGTCATGAGAGCGGTGACACATATATAGTCAATTGCTGCAAAGCTCTATGCAAGGTTTTCAGGAGCTGCCCCGTGTACCGTATCGGCGGAGACGAGTTCGCAGTGCTGATACAGGGAGATGATTACAAAGACCGGGCTTCCCTTCTCGGAAGGCTCAAGGATAAGATGGCCGAGATAACTGCGACAGCCTCAACACCCGAAGAGGTCGTGTCAATGGCAGGAGGCATCGGAGTGTTCGAAAAGGGCAAGGACGACAAGGTTGCCGATGTGTTCGCAAGAGCGGATGCGGCGATGTATGAAGATAAGATGAAGATGAAGAAAGCAAACAATACGGGAGGAGAACAATCATGAGACTGATCACAAGATCTGATTTTGACGGACTGGCATGCGGAGCGCTGCTTCTTGAGGCGGGTATCGTCGACAACTGGAAGTTCGCACATCCGAAGGATCTTCAGGACGGTGCGGTGGAGATCACTTCCGATGACTGTCTTGCAAACGTTCCTTTTGTTGAAGGATGCGGACTGTGGTTCGATCATCATTCGAGCGAGGAAGAGCGTAACGAACTTGCCGGAAAGTATAAGGGAAAATGTGACAGCGCCGCTCCTTCATGCGCGAGAGTCATATACGAATACTACGGCGGGAAAGAGAAGTTCCCGCAGTTTGATGATCTTATGGTTGCGGTCGACAAGGTCGACTCCGGTAACCTTACGATAGACGAGATCCAGAATCCCACGGGATGGATACTCGTCGGATTCCTGATGGATCCGAGAACGGGACTCGGAAGATTCCGCAACTTCACGATCAGTAACTACCAGCTCATGGAGAAGCTTCTTGTTGCATGCGCTCAGCTTTCGACCGAAGAGATACTCGCACTCCCCGATGTAAAAGAGCGTATCGAACTGTATGAGGATCAGACTAGGAAGTTCAAAGAGATGGTAACGGCACATACCGAAGTGTTCGGAAACCTCATCGTATCCGATCTTCGCGGCGTCGAGACGATATATACCGGAAACAGGTTCCTTATTTACAGCATGTATCCCGACCAGAACATCTCCGTGTGGATGACACCCGGCAAGGGCGGTCAGGGCCTTGCATGCGCGATAGGCTACAGCATCCTCAACAGGTCAGCGACGCTCGATGTCGGAAGCCTGTGCCTCAAGTACGGCGGCGGCGGCCACGAGAAGGTCGGCACATGCCAGTTCGCATCGTATGAAGATGCATGCGTGATGCTCGAGGAACTCAAGAAGCTCGCGAATTCGTGAGAATAGGGGACGGTTCCGAATTCTCACATTTGTAAAAGGAGAACTCCGGCATGGAAGAGACAAAACAGAAGGACCGCCGTGCGATCCCGTTGCAGACGATCATCGTCGTGATGGTCGCTACAGGCTTCGTCATTTCCTTCATACTGATGTTCTTCATGTACAAAACATCCATAAGCTATAAGCAGATGCGCATGTCCACGGACAACTATACCGCCAGTCAGCAGATCGCGGCAAACCTTCTTGAGGTCAGTGATTCCATGACGGCTTATGCAAGGGGATTTGTCGTAACAGGGGATCCGGAGCAGGCGCAGCTCTATTACAGCGACACCCACGCGCAGAATGCCATCGACGAGGCGATGAATGAGATCAGCCGGTATTCGATGGATGAGCGTATCATGTCCCAGCTCGGTAATGCGATGCAGCTTCGTGAGCGTCTGATGGCTACGGAAGACTACGCGATGCGCCTGAAGGTTGCATCGATGGGTGACGATATATCGGAGTATCCCGATAAACTTCAGGCCGTACAGCTTCTTCCGGCCGACATGCGGCTGTCTTCGGAAGAACAGGTGGAGAAGGCCCGCAGCCTCCTCTTCGACGTCGATTACGAATCCACACAAAACGAGATATCTTTAAGGATCAACAAGAGCATGGACGTGCTGATGAGCGATATGCTCACAAGGCAGGTCGACAGTTCCGACCGTCTGCTGAGTGTGCTTCACGGACAGCAGGCTCTTACAGGCGCTTTGATGTGTTCCCTTCTTATATGGGCCGTGATAATCTTCACGATGGTCATCATTCCCTTAAGACGTCAGATCAGCAGCATGAGCAATGATGAGAAGCTCAGCGAGGAGGGCACGAGCGAGATCCGCTTCCTTGCACAGACATTTAACCGCCTGCATGAGCAGAACCGTATGGCAACGGAGAAGCTCAATTTTGAAGCAACACACGATGAACTGACAGGCCTTTACAACCGTTCGGCATATGCATCGATGCTCGACACACTGTCAAAGGATGAAGTGGACCTGGCCCTTATCGAAGTAGATGTTGACCTGTTCAAGCAGATAAATGACAAATACGGTCATGATATAGGTGACGCAGTCCTACGGTCCGTTGCAGATAACCTTCTCGGATCTTTCCGCAAAGAGGATATGGTCTGCCGTATAGGCGGAGACGAGTTCGCCGTGATCATGAGCAACACGGACTCGAAGTCAAAGGATCTGATCCGTGACAAGCTCAGAAAAGTAGCCTTGGATCTTAAGAACCCCGAAGGTGACATACCCGCCGTCACGCTCAGTATAGGTGTGGCCTTCACCGACCGGCAGATACCGGATAAGGGCCTTTTCAAGACCGCGGACCTTGCACTTTACCGTGTGAAGAACAGCGGACGCAACGGGGTGGGATTTTCAAATGAGTCCGGTGAAGTTGACCTGACCACGGAGCTGGACGGGAGAGCCGCTCAAGGGAGGAGCGAAGCATGAAACAGAAGATTTGGATAATACTTGCATGCCTGGCGATCGCAGTACTCGCGATACCGGGTTTTGTGCTTCTTAGCAGACAGCAGGACCAGATGTCCGATCTGTCAAAGAAGCTCGATGACATGAACGTCAAGATGGATGAGCTCGACGTCCAGTCCGAGAGCATGGCCGCTGAAGCGAAAATCACAAACAGCTCGATCAAAGACGCCGATAAACGTATCAAGGCTCTTGAAGATGCTATCGGCTCTGTTGATGCCGGAGAGGCATCCGGAAAAGACCCGGTCAAACTCGTATGGGTCCTGTATTCCGTTCCTTCAAAGCTTGCGGACTGGCCCGAGGTTGAAGCGGCACTTAACGAGTATTCCGCGGAGAAGATCGGAGTCACATGCGAGTTCAGATACCTTGATAAGGATGAGGTAAGTGAGACGATCCTTGACGGGCACGATTATGACATCGCATTTACCTGCAACTGGTGGAATGATTTTGCGAGGAACGTTTCCGCAGGAAACTTCCGGGATCTGACAGATGATCTTAACAAATATCCGGATCTGAAGGATACCGTTATAGAGTCCGCGTGGCCGTGTACGGAAGTGAAGGACCGAATATATGCGATACCTCATATGAAGGATATTGGCTGTGAAGTGTTCTGGATCCTTGACAAGAATTATTTCCTTAAGGAAAAGGGATTCGAAGAGGATCTGGATATCTCGTTCGAGGAGATCGAGCCTTATCTGAAAGCATACAAAGAGGATCATCCGAATGATTATCCGATCAAGATATCATCGTCGGGCGTGACGTCATGGCAGACGGCGCTCGTTGACTGGCTGAACATGGATACGCTTGTCGGCCTTGACTGGAAAGCACAGGGCACGGATAAGGCCTGGACGGTTAAGAGTGCGCTGGAGATTCCTGAATGGAAAAACCGTCTGAAGACCATCCATAAATGGTATGAAATGGGATACATCAATCCCGATGCTCCCGAACTTGAGAGCATGCCGAGAGCCGAGTCCGGCGTCGTACAGTCGGGACAGGGATGGTTCGGTGCGGAGTCCATCTGGGCAAATACGATCAAGAGACCGATATACATTTCCCGTTTCGACGGTCCGTATATGAGCACATCTTCGATACAGGCCATGACGGCGGTAAGCGCATATTCACAGCATCCCGAAGAGGCGCTTAAGCTGATCGAACTCATGAACACCGATCCCTGGTACCGCGAAACAGCCCGTTACGGTATTGAGGGCAAACATTACATACGTAACAGCGACGGCACGGTCATCCGTACAGAGGAAGGAAACGAGAACGTGAGCGTTCAGGCATATGCACAGGGTCACGTTATACTCGGCGCACTTGAAGCATCACTGTTCCCCGAGGTTCCGACCGACATCCATCAGTGGGAGAAGACGATGGCCAGCTACGCAAACGCTACCGTATCCGTATGCATGGGATTCACTCCGGACCTCACATCGGTCAGTTCGGAATGCGAAGCCATCAAGAAGGTCGTTACGAAATACCGCCCGGAACTGTACACCGGCAAGGGCGATCCCGACAAGATCATCCCCGATATGCTCAAGGAAATGGAGAAAGCCGGCCTTCGCAAGGTCATAGACGAGATACAGGCTCAGCTTGACGATTTCAAAGCAAAGGAAAACTGATATACGAAACAAAGGAGTGGATGCGAAATGGCAGATGCCGGCAAAATGATAAAAGTACCGGAAGGCACAAAAATATTAAGCGAAGGCGAGCTTAACCTTGATATG
>JAFZRD010000174.1 GCA_017620055.1 Lachnospiraceae bacterium | reverse complement strand
TTATATCCACCGGCGTATGAAAATCATATCCGGCTGAGCCGGTCGTGGCACGCTTCGGTAGCTCTATCGAATCATAGACTCTCCTTACCTCTTCATCGGTACCGCCGAAGTCATCCTTATATGCTCCGGCAAACTGCTCGTAACTGACTTTTTCAAATTTTGCGATACGTTGCATCAATAATAGTCCTCACAATACATGACCGGCACTTCGGGGGTGTCAGAAGCGAGACTGGCTGCGACATCAATCACGCGCTGGTTCGCGCTTCCCTTCCACAGCAACTTAACATCCCGCTCCTTTATATGAAATTCCCCGTCCACCAGTACGTCAATAAGCTTTATGATCGGGTCCTCGTAAAGGTTCTCCCATACCTCACCGGTATACATCCAGATAGTCTTGTCCGGGAACTTCTCCTTGATCTCAGCGGCAAGAGCCTTTATATCGGGGTAATTGGTACAGTACATCGGATCTCCGCCGGAGAATGTGACTCCGCTTATGTACGGCTTGCGAAGCTCGCCAAATACCTCTTCCTTGGCATCATCATCAAACGGGATACCGCCGTTGGCATCCCACGTCGAAGGATTCTGACATCCCTCGCAGCAGTGTGAACAGCCTGCCACCCACAATACAACACGAAGACCGTCGCCGTTGAGCATATCATCCTTGGTAATGTTATGATATCTCATTACATGCTCTTCCTTTCGGCTATCTCAGCCATCTTCGCGTCATTGAGCCTTGTATCTCCGTGAATTCTCGAATAAGAGAGATATCCGTTCATCCTGTCGATCTTGGTGAGATTCCTGCTGCCGCACTTCGGACATACATCCATCTCAAGTTCCTGATGTCCGCAGTCGTCGCAGTATGCAAGAGACATATTGACGCCCTCGTACAGTCCCATATCCATAGCCCTGTTTATGAGCGTACGTATAGCGCCGAGATTGTAATCTATAGGATAACGTACATACTGTATCTTGCCTCCGTTTGACAGCTCCCAGAATCTGTATTCAAGATCCTGCTTCTCGATCGGAGTGATATCCTCGCTGACATGGCAGTGGAAACTGTTCGACACGTATTCCCTGTCAGATACGTTCTCCACGATACCGTACTTCTTCCTGAACTGCTTGACCTGAAGGCCGCACAGATTCTCCGCGGGGGTACCGTATATCGCATAGAGGTTGCCGTCCTCCTCTTTGAACTCGGTGATCTTGGTATTGATGTATTCAAGAACCTCAAGTGCGAACTGCCCGTCCTCAACGAGCGATTTGCCGTTGTAGAGCTCCTGAAGTTCGTTAAGAGCCGTTATGCCGAACGATGCGGTCGCATACTTGAGGAGCGGCTTGATCTTGTCCGTAAGCTTGAGATGTCCCTGATAGAAACCTCCCTCGCAGTATGCAAGAGGGTTCGTTGACGCACGCATCTCTCCGAGATATGCGTATGTCCTTATATGAAGCTGCCTGATGAGATTGAGATAATAATCGAGTACCGAATAGAATTCCTTCGATTCCTGCCTTGATTTGGCAAGGATCATGGGAAGATTCAACGATACGGCACCGATGTTGAATCTGCCGACAAATACGGGTACATCATCGTCGTCGGCCGGATGCATGCCTCCGCGTTCATACCAAGGTGACAGGAAAGCCCTGCAGCCCATCGGCGAGATTATCTTGCCGTATCTCTTGTACATTGATGCGATATAACCTTTACCGGTAAGCGAGAGCCAGTCGGGATACATCGTCTTGCTCGAACATCTGACGCCAGCTTCGAACACATCCTCAAGCTCCTTGCCCGGGCCGTGAAGGTTCTCATCGTAAAGGAACACGATCTTCGGGAACAGTACCGGCTTCTTGCATTCCTTCTTGCCCTGTCCCGCACGTCTGACGTCAAGCATCGTGATCGTCGCCATTTTGGCAAATCTTCCTGTACCGGTTCCTGCCGTTACAGTTATGAAAGGATAGTCACCTCTTGAGGAAGCGACCGTATTGAACTTGTATTCCCATCCCTGGAATCCCTGTTCAAAATCACGGTGCACGTCTTTACCGGCTTCTTCCTCAGCCTTCTCGCTGTCTATACCGAGTGCCGTGTACTTGTCTATGTATTTCCTGTAACTCTTCTCGGCGTAAGGCTCAAGGATCAGATCCACGGAAGGCACCGTGAATCCGCCGTACTGCTGGCTTGCCGCCGACAGAACGATGTCTCCTATAACATCAAAAGCGACATCGAGTGTCTTAGGCTCGTTATACCATATATTACCCATTTCAAAGCCGCCCCGAAGAACATTCTCAACGTCAAAAAGGCAGCAGTTCATCGTGTCCCTTCTCGCGGACATATCATGGATATAGATGTATCCGTCGCGGCACGCCTGTATCTCTTCCGTTGTGAGGAAGAACTTCTGATACAGTTCCTTGTTAAACTGGTTGAATATGAGACTTCTCTTTGTTGAAACGAGAGCGGAATCCGTATTTGCGTTTTCCTTGTCGCCGACATACATTATCGACTGGCTCTTCATATAGACATCGTCAAGCATCCTGACGAAATCCTGTTTGTAATTACGATAATCCCTGTAGCTCTTTGCAACGATGGGCTTGACTTCTTCAAGAGCCGATTCGACGATATTGTGCATTATGGGGATCGGTATCTCATCCGCATCGAGTTCGTTGACCCTGTCCACAACTTTCTGGCATATGAACGCCTTCTCTTCCTCGGAGAACTTCGTGAGCGCCCTGTATGCCGATTTGCCGACAGCATCCACAACCTTCTGGACGTTGAAATCCTCGTGCGTACCGTCCTTCTTGATCATCTTCACAGGCTTGTCGGGTTTATACAGTGATGCATAATCCACACTTTCAGTATTCTTATTCTTCTCCTGTTCAGTAGTCAAAACTGCCATGATATCCTCCCGATAAGCCTCAAAAAACTATATGTTGTATCAGCATTAATAATTTACCACTACATAATGTTGACTGTCAATCGAAAGTTTTGTATTATAGGAGATGTTGGTGTATCAATACTTATATATAAAGTGAGGTATCAAAATGCCACTGGCCGGAGCATTCAAAGCAACACTCAAGAACGGTAAGACATATTACAGGAGTTCCGTTACATACAGGAACAAGCACATCAGTCTCGGAAGCTACGATACCGAGGAGAAGGCTCACGCAGCATACAAGGTAGCCAAGGATATCATCTCAAACAACGCGATAACCATTGATGCCTACCGTATGGATACTCCTCTTGATTTCGACAAGTTCGTTACCGTGATTAACTTCAGGGATAA
Organism: Lachnospiraceae bacterium; assembly: GCA_017620055.1. Next base: position 23,880 of record JAFZRD010000174.1, on the reverse strand, counting down.
CAACGTATATATCAAGAATCCCATATATCTTGAGAAAACGTATTTCCAGTACTACATGACCCCGGCCATAATATTCAAGTTTGACATAGATGATCTCTTCTATTTCGCTTCACACAAGATCAGCCGTAGAAACGGACATCTGTGGGTCGCCGATTACGGAATGCAGGTCAATCTGTACTCACGCTACGGTATCAAGCCTCATGCGGTGTTAAACAGGGATTACAGGTTCATAAACGGTGACAGATATGATTTCAGATATGACAATATTGAGATAATCAACCGTTATACAGGAGTATATGCTGTCAAGAGAAGCGTTTATACCAAGTACAGTGCCAGAATACTCGTAAACGGCCTGTATACGATAGGGACATACGATACGGAAACGGAAGCAGCCATTGCTTACAATAAAGCGGCCGATATCATCAAGAAGGCACGTCCCAAGAAGAACTTCAGGATGAATTACATAGAATCAATGTCAGCCAAGGAATACGCACTCATGTATATCAAAATTCCCATCTCGGACAGGATATTTGCTGATTTCACCTGATCATTTCCAAATACAAAAAAGGCGGTCGATATGACCGCCTTTTATCTTAAATCTTTTTCAGATAAGATCATTTATAGAAACTGTGCGAACCGTGTCTGAACAGGAACTTCTTGTTCCCCCACACTCTCGCGTTGCTCTTCTGGAAATACAGGGCACCCTGTGAGATATCTTCTCCGTTGAGCGCCGACAATACGGCTTTCCGCGTTACGGAATCAACATCAACCGTCTTATATGCACCATTCTCAATAGGATCGAACTGTCCCGGAGACATGAGTACCGGAAGAATGTCATCTCCCCATATCCCCGTATCGATACGGTTCAGAACAACGTTTGCAACGAGTATCCTGCCTTCCATATCCTCTGTTGAAGCCTCACACTGAACCAGTCTCTCGAGCGCATCAACGGCTTCCGGCGAATATACGTTGTCAAAGTCTATACTCGTCTTTACTGCCGAAGGTAACTGTATCGGAGCATTTGCACAGGTGGTGCGCTCCTCGAAGTACTCTTCGGTAAGCATTCCTTCTTCCGAAACACCCTCTTCGTTATCCGAATGATCGGGGATCGCATCAACGATCTCCTCGACTTCCTCGTCGCCGAGTGACTCGATCGATGAGAGTGAACCGAGAACCGAACTGTATTCTATTATCTTCTGCTTTGAAACAGCCGCCGTATCATTTTCGAAACCGGAAAGCTGACGCTGTGACGGTTCAACGAAAAAACTGACACAGAGCACGACTGCCCCTGCAATAACGCTTATACACCACAAATGGGTATCAACATTGACACACTTTAATATGGCAAATAAGCGTTTGACCATATTATACATAACAAATCCTCATGTAAAAATGCCCATAGTGCAAAATGTATTCTACCATATGCAATAAGGATTTGTTACAAAAAACTGCCTTTTCTAAAAATCCGATAATTTCAGGGCGACATAAAATCTATTATTTGTGCATTTCGCACATCATTTCTGCTCGTAATTGATAAAACACATATCCAGATCGATATCGCCCGTTATTCCATCTATCCTTCCTTTTTTATTGTACTGCCACATACTGAACCTGTACGGATAATCGGTAGGAATGTTATCATCGGACAGCCAGACGTCATAGTCCGCGAGTTCCTCAAGGTCAAGGCCCGTGATGAGCATTTCCCTCGTTGCATATATCACGGGTTTATATCCGTAACCTTTTACGGTATCGCAGAATGATTTTACAACAGCTGTTCTTTCTTTGCTCGTAAGCTTATCGGTACGTGCCTCGTCACCTTCCACTTTTTCCACATCTATCGCCACCGGATATTTGACGTTGAATCCCGAAATAGCACCTATTATGTAATTGGCTTCTTCAACAGCTTCGTTTTCGTTTACGGCCTGGGAATAGAAATACGCACCGATCTGCAATCCCGCAAGCTGTGCATTCTGTGCATATTCCACGAACTTCTCGTCGAGAGTGATCTTTCCGGTTCCGTATCCGCGGCTTCCGAGGCGGAGCATGACAAATCCCATTCCGCTGTCTTTGAGCTTCGCAAAATCGATATTTCCGTTATATTTTGACAGGTCGACACCCTTGATCGCCTCGCGTTTTCCGTCTTTATATGTCAGGTCACCGCCCTCATTCACAAGATTGGCAGCAAGATCATAATCATTCTTTGCCACATCCTTTAATATCTCGTAATACTTCTTCTGACCCTTGTCATCGGTGATCGCTATATAATCTCCGTTTTCGTACTTTGCGTCGGATCCGGGATCTTTATTGAGCGATCCTTCACCCTCTTCCCTGTCGTCACGGTTCTGTTTGTCAGTGGACGAGGGCTTTGTCATATCCTTTGACGTATCACCTTCAGCATCCTTGTCGGCACCCGGTCCCTTATAAGGCGTCAGCTCACCTTCCTCTTCTTCCCTGTCGGAAGCTTTGGGCTTCGGTTTATTTGCATCCTCCCAGAACTCAAGCTCGTCCGATGTGATATTATGGCTGTCTTTCAGAAATTCGTCTTCTTCTTTCTTTTCTTCGGTAACGGCTGTCTGGGAAGGTTTGGAACTTCCGCTGTCCGAATTGACATACAGTATAACGAGAAACAGCAGTATAACAAGCGAAGCTGCCGCGACACACATGGCAACCGTCTTCTGGTATGATCTGTTATCATCGTTATCCTGATTGTAATAACCTGATGCCATTTATACTGCCTCCCTTATTATTCTTTGACCCGTGTTATGTATTATGATAAATATATAAACATGAAAACCAGTAAGTCCAAAAAGATCATACCGGCTTGTATCCTGCTGGCGACAGTGTCTCTTTGCGGATGTGCAGCCCGAAACAATACCGCCGGTTATCAGAAGTCCGGTCTGTATTTTGACACAGCCGTTTCCGTTGAGATATATGCGTCATCACCTGAAGAGGCCGAGCCTGTCCTTGAAGAATGCATGAACATTTGCGCACATTATCAGGATATGTTTGATGCTCAAATAATAACGAGCGATATTGCAAATATCAACAGCTCTGCCGGAAAGAGCGTCACCGTCGATGAGGATACCGTACTTCTTCTTGAGGAAGCGCTGAAATACTGCAGTCTCTCCGGCGGAGCCTTTGATATCTCAATAAAGCCGGTAACAGAGCTGTGGGATTTTCACGAAGGGGCCGAACGCATCCCGTCTGACGAAGAATTACAGGCGTCGCTCAAACATGTCGATTGGAATAACATATCGGTCGATCCGGTAAATAACACGGTCACACTTAATGATCCAGACTCTTCGATCGATCTCGGAGCAGTTGCCAAAGGGTACGTTGCCGACAAGATCACCGAATATCTCGAAAGCCTTTCGATAACAGGTGCGATCGTAAATATGGGCGGCGATATGCGCCTTATAGGTACAAAACCTGACGGATCGATGTTCAATATCGGTATAAACGATCCTTTTGACAGCGGCAGTGTCTCAATGGCCCTTTACTTAAGCGATACATCCGTTGCAACGAGCGGTACATATGAACGCTGTTTCGAAAAGGACGGGGTACTGTATCATCATATACTCGACCCGCAAACCGGTATGCCGTGCGATACCGATATCAGATCGGTCACAGTCATAACAAAAAGCGCCACCGATGCCGATTGCCTGTGTACAGTGTGTATCCTCAAAGGATCGTCGCAGTCGCTGTCTCTTATCGAAAGGATCCCCGATACCGAAGCCGTGTTCATAACGAATGACGGATCCGTTCTGACCACATCCGGAGCCGAAAGGCTCATCAGACATTGATTATCTTCTTAGGGCATTTCTCGGCACATACACCGCACCGTGTGCACTTGTCGTAATCTATATGGGCAACATTATCCGTAACCGTAATTGCACCCGCCTCACAGTTCTTGACACATATGCCGCATCCGACGCAGCCGGCTTTACATGCCTTCATAGTGATATTACCTTTATCCTTTGAAGAACATGCAACGCGGACATTGGCATCATAAGGTACTATCTCTATCAGTCCCATCGGACAGGCACTGACACACTTGCCGCATGAACCGCACTTTTCCGGATCTATCACGGCGATCCCGTCAAGTATATGTATTGCATCATTATCGCAGACTCTCTGACACGATCCGAACCCGAGACATCCGTAATTGCATGCTTTACTGCCTCGTCCCGGTGCCATGGCAGCGCTCCTGCAGTCTTTCGGTCCGGAATATTCGTAATTCTCTCCCGCCACATCACACGTTCCGTTACATTTAACGAACGCAACCTTTTTGACGAATGTACCCGCATCAACACCCATGATGGCTGCAACCGTATCGGCAACACTCTTTCCGCCGACCGGACAGCCCGAAACCGGGGCCTCTCCCTTTACAATGGCTGCGGCAAGCCCCGAACATCCGGGAAATCCGCATCCTCCGCAGTTATTCCCGGGAAGCGCGGCAAGAACTTCCTCTTCCTGTTTATTCACGGGAACCGCAAACCTCTTTGCAAAGAAGCTCAGGAACAGGCTTATGAGAAGTCCGCATCCGGCGACTACCGAGACCGATATGATAATACCCTGATAAGACATCATAATCTCCTTATATCATTTAAGACCCGAGAATCCGAAGAATGCTATCGCCATCAGGCATGCCGTCAGAAGTACTATGGGCATCCCCCTGAAAGATCTCGGTATATCGTTATACTCCATTTTCTCCCTAAGGCCCGCAAGGATCACTATCGCCACAAAGAATCCGACTGCCGTAGCGAAACCGTTGACAACTCCTTCAAGTATCGTGTAATCCTTCTGAACGTTTGTCAGTGCAACACCGAGCACTGCGCAGTTTGTCGTTATAAGCGGAAGATACACTCCGAGCGCCTGATACAGGCCTTTCATCGCTTTTTTTAGGAACATCTCGACAAACTGTACAAGCGCCGCTATCACCAGGATAAAAACGATCGTCTGAAGATACGCTATGTCAAAAGGCAACAGCAGGAACTTGTATATCAGTCCGGTCACAAACGATGCCAGTGTTATAACGAAAATGACCGCCGATCCCATACCCGCGGCTGTGTTGATCTTCCTCGATACACCGAGGAACGGGCAAATACCGAGGAACTGGGATAATACAACGTTATTTATAAAAGCTGAACCGATCGCAATGATAATAAGCTGTCCGATCATTTTCCACCCTCCTTACGCTCAATGGTCCTGCCGCCGCAGAGAGTGTTCGGGCAATGACGGCATAGACGGTCGCAGTCGCCCGATATCCCGGTATCTCTTCCGGTCATAAGCTTTATCTTGTTCATGAGCGCAACAAGAAATGCAAGAACAAGAAATGCACCGGGAGCCAGTATGAATATCGTAAGAGGCTCGTAGCTGTCAGGGAGAACGCTTATGTCAAAAACGGTGCCGTTTCCTACAAGTTCCCTTATGATACCGATACATGTAAGGCCGAGAGTAAATCCCAGGCCCATACCGAGGCCGTCAAAAGCAGAATAAATGACACCATTCTTAGATGCGTAACTTTCCGCTCTTCCGAGAATGATACAGTTAACGACGATCAGCGGAATATACAGACCGAGAGCATCATACAGCGAAGGGATGTATGCTTTCAGGAGAAGCTCCGTGATCGTAACAAAACTTGCGATAACGACGATGAACGCAGGTATTCTGACTCCGTCCGGAATGACGCGTCTCAGAAGCGAGATCATTATGTTTGACATTATCAGTACGGCTGTCGTTGTCAGTCCCATACCGATACCGTTTATCGCGGAAGTTGTGACCGCAAGTGTCGGACACATGCCGAGCATCAGGACAAACGTCGGATTTTCTTTAATAAGGCCGTTAAAGAACCTCTCAATACATTTTCTCATTGTTGTCCACCTCCGAGATATCCGAAATATGCCAGGCCCGCATTGACCGCGTTTGTAACGGCTTTGGTCGTTATCGTGGCACCGCTTATCGCATCGATCTCGAAATCAGCGGAAGCACCGCTCTTAGTATATGAAAACTGTGTAACAGTCTTGTTCGCGAACTGATCCCTGAATTTGTCCTCTTTTGCCTTCATACCGAGTCCGGCTGTCTCAGAGATACTGAGGATCTCAATTCCTTTGACCATTCCCGTTGTATCGATACCGAGCGAGAGCGTGATATCTCCGCCGTATCCCTCGTGACTTGTGATGTTCAGCACATAACCGATAACGGATCCGGTTGCATCAAGCGCAAGCTCCTTCGAGTCTATATCAACTCCGGTTATACCAGCTTTTTCCAAAACACCGGGAGCAGTCTCGGATACATCATCCGTGTCCGCAAATTCCGTTGCTTCGGGAAATACCGCTTTATATGCGGCTGTCCTGGTGTTCTCCTCCATTAAGGCGATCGGCTCTTTCGTGATCTCATATACATATCCGAGTCCGAAGCCGGCAACAAGAGTTATTATCGTCAGACACAATACATTCTTGACAGCGCTCATCAGATCTCACCTCCTTTGCCGAAGCATTTGGGGAATGTGATCTTCTCTATAAGAGGCACGAGCAGGTTACTGATGATTATCGCGTAACTGACACCTTCGGCCGAAGACGAGAACACACGGAACAGACCGGTCAGCAGTCCGCACGATATACCGAATATGATACGGCCGGTCCTCGTTATGGGACTCGTAACATAATCGGTTGCCATGAAGAAAGCACCGAGCATCAGTCCGCCACCGCAAAGCTGGGCGGTAAGATAAGTGATATTCCATCCGTTCCCGGAAAACAGGCCCATGAAAAGTACAAAAGAAACAAGATATGCGCACGGGATCCTGAAATCTATCACACCGGTGATTATAAGGAATATCGCACCTGCAAGTATCGCAACCGTGCTTACCTCTCCGATGGTACCGGGAATACGTCCCATGAACATATCCATGAGATTAACGGCCGCTTTGCTTCTAAGATTTGCAAGCGGTGTGGCACTCGTTACCCCGTCAATCGTAAACATCGTCATTCTTGCCGTAAAACAAATGACGAGAAAACATCTCGCACCGAGAGCCGGGTTCATGAAGTTCTGTCCCAGACCTCCGAAGAGCATCTTCACAACAAGTATCGCAAATACGCTACCTGTTACCCCCATCCACCATGTTGCTTCCGGAGGAAGATTGAGTGCGAGAAGAAGACCCGTGACTACAGCCGAAAGATCTCCGACCGTAACAGGCAGTCTCATGACAAGTTCATATAACAGTTCTGTCAGCACACAGGATGCTATACATACGGCAACCAGAAGTGCCGAATTAAAACCGAAGCTGTATACTCCGAACACGGTAGTCGGCAGCAGACCTATTATAACCAGGAACATTATCATTGATGTGGACATCCGGCTTCTGACATGAGGAGAAGCAGATACATTTACAAGATCGCTCATATTCGCCCTCCTATTTCTTCTTCCGTCTGTTCGCCAGAACAGTCTGTCTCATCATCTTGATCTCCTGCGTCAGATGCCTCTTGGCAGGGCATATATAACTGCAGCACCCGCATTCGACACATTCAAGACCGTTATGGGATACAAATTTATCTTCGTCATAGTGTTCCGCCATATCAGCGAGTCTCGATGGTACGAGCCTGGACGGACATGCCTCGACACAGCGCCCGCAGTTGATACATGCTCTTGCAACCGATTCGGAAACCGCATCTTCGGTAAATGCTACAATCGCCGATGAAGATTTTGTAACGGGAACATTAATATCGAACAGTGCGAAGCCCATCATGGGGCCGCCCGATATGATCTTGGCGGGTTCGGTCTTGAATCCGCCGGCCGCATCGATCAGATCGGCATAGCTCGTACCGGTATATACCCTGTAATTCTGCGGATACTTGATCGCGGGGCCAGTCACGGTAACGATCCTCTCCATCAGAGGCCTTCCTTCTATTACCGCATGATATATTGCAACGATAGTGTCAACATTATTAACGATGCATCCTGCGTCCGCAGGAAGCATTCCCGAATTGATCGCTCTCTGTGTTGTCGCATATATAAGCTGTCTCTCGGACCCTTGCGGATATTTGGTCTTAAGTACCTTAACACTGATCCTCGGCTCATCGATGCACAGATCCTTGAGTATCCTTATGCAGTCGGGCTTGTTGTCTTCTACCGCGAGTATACCCTTCGCATGCTCAAACAGGCACAGGATTATCTTAAGTCCTGCGACGAGCTTCTCCGGCTCTTCTAGCATTCTTCTGTAATCGGAAGTAAGATAAGGTTCACATTCCGCACAGTTTGCAATGACATAATGTATCTTCCCCGGATCTTTGGGTGAAAGCTTAACGTGTGTCGGAAATCCGGCGCCGCCCATTCCTACTATTCCGGCATCTTTTATAATCCTGATGACCTCTTCCTTGGTCATCTCCGCGATCGGTTTGACCGGTATCGGCGGTGCCTCCTCATAAGCGTCGTCGTTTTCAACAACGATGGACATCGTATCTACGCCCTGAACATTGCGCCTGTTTTCGATGGCTTTGACCGTTCCGGATACGGATGAATAGACGTTTGCGGAAACAAAACCGTTTGCCTCGGCTATAAGACTTCCACGCAAAACACGGTCCCCTACGGAAACCACGGGTTGTGCGGGAGCACCGATATGCTGTGATAAAGGAAATACGAGTTGGGGACTTGACGGAAGAAGATCGATAATCTTCTTGTCCTTGGTTAGATCCTTTCCGTCGTAAGTATGGATCCCTCCCTTGAATGTAAGACCTGACATTTATTCTCTCCCTTGAATCATACTAATGACATTATATCATATATACATTATACTTAAACAGAAAAAGAGGAACGACAATGCAGATAATAGAACGCTCATATGAGGGGCTGACATGTGCCATTCCTGCACAGTTATCATGTGACGCAGATAAGGCCCTTTTTATCGATATAGAGACTACCGGTCTGAAGAAAGAGACCACTTCCCTTTACCTCATCGGCTGCGGATATTACACGGATGAAGGGTTTTCCACAAAGCTCTTCTTTGCTGATGATGAGTGCGAGGAATTGGATATCATGCTCCGGTTTTTGGACTTCGCGAAGGGATTTTCTCATCTGTTCTGCTTCAACGGATTCAAGTTCGATATACCCTATCTTCAATACAAAGCCGCAAAATATGATATTCCCGACTTTTTGGTGAGGCTTACCCCGGTTGATATATACAGGCTATGCAAACCGCTCAGATATCTTCTGTTTAACGACAGCATGCGACAGAAAGCCATTGAGTCTTTCCTCGGGATCAGGCGGGATGACATGTACGGAGGCGGTGAGCTGATCGAGGTCTACAAACGATATACAAGGACTCGCAGTCCGCGTGATCTTGAGCTTCTCATAACACACAACCGCGAGGATGTACTCGGAATGCATCTGATCATGCCGATACTCTCATATCTCGGACTGAAGGATGCCCCCCTCGAATTTGAAGGATATGATATAAACGGATATAAGGACTATAACGGAAACAGTCTTGAAGAGCTGATACTCACATACAAAACATCTCTTACGCTTCCGAGGCCTTTTGTTGCCAAGACCGACAGCATGTATGTAAGATACTCATCAGACAGCGGTAAGATAATGATAAGGCTGCCGCTGATTGAAGGCGAAATGAAGCTGTTCTTCGACAACTATGCAGATTACAGATACATACCCGATGAAGACACGATCGTTCCGAAGTCTCTTGCGGAAGCGCTCCCAAAGGGCAGCTACAAAAAGGCGACAAGAGAAACGTGCTGCCAGAAAGTTACCGGGAAGTTCGTCAAACAGCCGTCTGCAGTATTCGAACCCGTACTGAAGATATCTTACAAAGACAAGCGCAGGTATTTCAAATTCCCCGACAGCTTCAAAAAAGAAGCGGCCGAAACATTCGGCCGCGAACTTATCAATATTTTCTTTACAATGAAGAAGCGTTCATCAACCCTCTAACAGTTTATCACTCTTCTCGTAGTAGAATGAACTTCTTCTCTCAAATCCGAATTTGCGGTGTCCCATTATCTGTTCGGTACTTCCGATGAAGAAGATCCCTCCGTTCACAAGACTCTGTCCGAACTTCATGAATATCTCGTCCTTAGCCTCATCCGTGAAGTATATGAGAACATTTCTGCAGACAATGAAATGACAGTCTTTGATAAAAGGATCCTTCAGAAGATTATGCTCCCTGAACTCGACTCTCGATTTGATCTCGTTACTGATCTGGAAGGAATTACCGACTTTGGTGAAGTATTTACTTCTCAGATCATCGGGAACACCGGCAAGACTCTTCTCGTTATAAATACCGGTCTTGGCCGCGGCTAACACCTGCTTGTCAAGGTCCGTGGCTATTATCTTGATCTGGTTGAGCGGAATATGTCTCGACAGCGCCATAACGAGTGAATACGGCTCATCGCCGGTCGAGCAGGCTGCACTCCATATCTTAAGGTTCTTACCGAACTTCCCGATAAGTTCAGGTATGAAATCCTTATCCATCATCTTCCACTGTTCCGGATTCCTGTAGAATTCGGAAACATTGATGGTCAGATAATTGACAAATTCCTCAAAGAGTTCTTTATCAGATTTGATCCTGCTGACAAACTCTTCGTAACCACCGATCTTATGTTTGTCGATCAGGGTGTTGATCCTTCGCTTCATCTGGTTCTCTTTGTAAGCGGAAAGATCGATCCCCGTCATCCGAAGAATAGATTCTTTGAACTTTGCGTAATCCATCAGAAAACCCCGGTCATTCCTCAGTTGAAGCTTCCTCTGCTGCCTCTTCGGGCTCTGCCTGCGTTACCTCTTCCGACTTGTCTTCAGCAGCGGTCTCAACGGATTTGGCTTCTTCGGGCTCATCGGGAAGAAGTGCCTTGATCGAGAGGCTGATCTTCTTGTTGTCAAGATCAAAATCAACTATCTTGGCCGTAACTTCCTGTCCGACTGAAAGAATATTTGAAGGCTTGTCTACATGGTCTCTGGATATCTGTGATACATGAAGAAGAGCATCGATTCCCTCTTCAAGTTCTATGAATGCGCCGAAATCTGTCATCCTGGCTACCTTACCGGTAACTTCCTTACCTACGGCGAACTTATCCTGTGCATCGACCCACGGATTCTCATCTTCAAACTTACGTGAGAGAGCGATCTTGCTTCCGTTGATCTCTTTAACGAACACGCGGACTTCCTGTCCGGGCTTGTATACTTTCTTGGGATTCTCAACACGTCCCCAGCTCATCTCGGAAATATGAAGCAGACCGTCTGCTCCGCCGAGATCGATGAACACACCGAAATCCGTTACGTTCTTAACGACACCGTTTATAACATCACCGACCTTGAGATGTTCGAAGAGTTCTTTCTGGAGCTTCTCCCTTTCAGCCATGAGAAGCTGTTTGCGGTCACCGATGATACGGCGCTTTCTCGGATTGAATTCAGTGATGACGAACTCGATCTCTTTGCCGAGATATTTGGACAGATCCTTTTCGTAACCGTCCGAAACAAGACTTGCAGGAATGAACACTCTTGATTCTTCAACAAGAACGCTTAATCCGCCGTCAAGTACCTGTGCCACTTCAGCCTTGAGAACTTCTTTGTTCTCAAACGCCTCCTCGATCCTCTTATTGCCCTTGTCAAAAGCAAGACGCTTGTAGGAAAGAAGAACCTGGCCGTCACCGTCATTGACTTTGATGACCTTGGTGTCCATCTTGTCACCTATATTCACAACGGTCGTAAGATCGATATTGGGTGTATTGGAATACTCGTTACGAGTAACTATACCATCTGCTTTATAACCGATATTGAGAATGATCTCTTCAGGCTTAACCGCAATAACAGTTCCTTCAACTACCTCTCCATTGTGTATTGTTTTGCAAGATTCTTCTAACATTTGTTCAAAAGTTAATTCTGACATAATTTTGAACCTCCTCAATAATATTTTTCGGGGTGGAAGCCCCTGCAGTAATGCCTACACTCTGGAGCGATCCCGAAGGATCCGTTTCAAGATTATCCCTGGTCTGTACAAACTTCGTACACTTGCATTCACGACTGCATATTTCGTAAAGTTTTTGTGTGTTGGAGCTCTTGCTATCTCCTATTACAATCATCATATCTACCGAAGACGCTATGTTACGGGCTTCTTCCTGCCTCTCGGCCGTAGCATTGCAGATTGTATTCACAACGTTAACATTGTAACCTTTTTTTCGCAGAATTTCAACTAAATCTTTATATTTTGCCGCCCTGAAAGTGGTCTGAGAGACAACCGTAATCTCCCCGTCACGATCGGCTTCGAACATGCGGGCTTCATCTTCGTTTTCAATCACCGTGGCACATTCTCTCGGAGTGCACCATCCGACAATGCCTTCAACTTCGGGATGTTCGCGATCACCTATGACGATCACCCTCTTTCCCTCGGCACTTGCTTTTTCAACTATCGTATGTATCTTCTTGACGAAAGGACATGTTGCATCAACGATCCGAAGACCGGATCCCGCGAGTGCTTCGAATGTCTCCTTCGATACTCCGTGTGATCTTATTATGATCGTTCCGGACCCGATCCTTTTGGCTTCATCGACGGAACCGATCACCCCGACTCCCTTTTCTTCAAGGTCTTTGACGACGCTGTCATTATGTATTATCGGGCCGAACGTATATATACCGGATCCCTTTTCGATCTCCGAATATACGGTATCGACAGCACGTTTTACCCCGAAACAGAATCCGGCACTCTTGGCAACGATCACTTTCATCCCAGTTTCCTTTTGGCCTCTTCGAGAATGGCGGCTTTAACCTCATCTATCGTCATATCGGAACTGTCGATGAGCACGGCATCATCCGCTTTTTTTAAGGGTGAGTTCTCCCTCGTCATATCCCGGTTGTCACGCTCTATTATATCGGCCTCGATACGGTCAAGATCACACTTTTCGCCCTTTGCCGTAAGTTCGTCGTACCTTCTTTTTGCCCTGACACGGCTTGACGCGGTCAGATAAATCTTGCATTTGCTGTCAGGAAGCACGACCGTTCCGATATCCCTTCCGTCCATGACGACATCCTTTTCGGCAGCGAGCTTCTGCTGAAGCGACACGAGCTTTTGGCGAACTTTGGCGTTAACGCTTGAAGCCGAAGCCATATTTCCGACTTCCTCGGTCCTTATCTTGTCGTTGACATTCTCGCCCATCAGCAGGACCACCTGCGTCCCGTTCTCGTAACTGATGGAGATATCCGCATCCTCGCATGCTTTTTCTATACCCGCGGTATCATCCCTGCTGATCCCGGCACGTATGAGATACAGTGCCATTGCGCGGTACATGGCTCCCGTATCGACATAGATATATCCGAGCTGTCCCGCGACCGCTTTGGCTATCGTACTCTTGCCTGCTCCGGCAGGTCCATCTATTGCTATACTTTTTCCCATTATGTATTTCCCTCCTTGCAACATATCCCGGCGAGCCGTCCGGTTGACCACGCTATCTGAAGATTGAACCCTCCGGTCAGAGCATCCACATCGATCATCTCTCCGGCGAAGTACAACCCCTTTATCTTTTTGCTCTCCATCGTTGAGGGGTTGATATCCCTGACACTGACTCCGCCCCTTGTTATGATGGCCTCGTCAAATCCGCGGTTACCCGTAACCCTGATTTTGAAATTCTTTAATACCTCACACAGTCTGTGTCGTTCCTGCTTTGTTATGATATTGATCTTCTTATGAGGATCGACGTCTGCTTTATTAATAACAGCAGTTATTATTTTGTTCGGCAACAGTTTTCCGAGAGAATTCGCGAAATCCCTGTTCGGATTGTCCGTAAAATCCCTGACTATCCTTGCATCAAGTTCTTCAAATGACAGCGCGGGTTTCAGGTCTATGCACACATCCAATCCCGCGTTATAATCTTCCTCTCTCACATATGCCGACGCCGACAGAATGAGCGGTCCCGACAGCCCGAAGTGGGTAAAGAGCATCTCACCGAATCCGGAATACAGTATCTTCCGTCCTTTTTGCACGCTAACTCCGACATTTTTAAGAGACAGACCCTGCATATCGGTTATCAGTTTATCATTACATACAAACGGAACGAGTGACGGTTCTCTCTTGCCGACAGCGATCCCGGCCCTTTTTAATACATCGAAGAATTCTCCGTCCGAACCCGTAAGGGGATATGATTCGCCTCCTGTCGCAACTATGACCGCATCGGAATCTATCACCTGTTTTTTATTGTCTTTTTTAACGATAACGCCAGATATTTTATTCTGTTCGGCATCTCCGGTAACGTTCAGTTCGAGTGCTTTTGTACCGAGCATTATCAGGACACCGGCATCTTCCATCCGTTTTCTGAGCGTCTTTATCACATCGGACGAGTGATCGCTTACCGGAAACACTCTTGCCCCGCGCTCGGTCTTGGTCATAAGACCCGACCGGTTGAAGAAATCGATCGTCGCCTGATTATCCAGATCGTAAAACGCGCTGTACATAAACTTCGGATTGGTCACAATATTGTCAAAAAGCTCTTCCACAGGGCAGGCATTTGTAATGTTACATCGTCCTTTTCCCGTCAGGAACAGCTTTTTGCCGAGCTTATCGTTGCGTTCGATAAGAGTAACCTTATTGTTGTTTTCGGCCGCGGCGATCGCAGCCATCATGCCGGCGGGCCCGCCGCCAACAACAGTTATTTTCATACTTTAAAAGAAGCCCTCTATCGTCTCCTTGAGCGTCGGAAGAATCTCCTCCGTAGTCAGATCGAGTTCACCGCATATAGCCATACAAGCCATTCCGTGCATGAAAATGAACACTTTCATGAATATATCTCCGGCCTTGTTCATATCAAGGTTCTTGATACGGCGAAGCTGCTTGATGACAAACCCGTTCTGGGCTCCGTTGATAAGATCATACATCGTGTTCTCGTCATCATGCGGAGTCAGGAACAGAAGTTTGAACAGGTTCAGCTCTTTCTTGGCAAATGAGATATAACACAATCCGAGATCAACAAAAGGTGTGTCGTCTTTCTGTTCGAACTCGAGACAGAACTCTTCATAGAAAGCTTTTGCCTTGACAAAAACTTCGTTCGACAACTCCTCCATATTCGTATATACCCGGAAAATAGGTTGAGTACTGCATGAGATGTGTGCTGCGAGTTTTCTTGCCGTAAGCATTTCGATACCCTGTGTTCTGACAAGATCGAATGCTCCGTCTAAGATCATCTGCTTGGAAATCTGTTCTTTTCTGGCCATAATACCCTCGTAAAGATATAGTGATAAAAAACGGGCAGCCGATTTATGACTGCCCGTTTATTGTAACACACGTTATGATATATTGCATCACTAATTTTCAAAAAATCAGGATATTTTTTGTATACAGTATTATACGGGATAAGCTCCTGACTCCGTATCGGCCTTCTTCATGTCAACCTTGCTCTGCTGGGCTTCACGATACTTGAAGAAATCCGTTGCAACCTGAGGGAACAGTGCATATGTGAGCACGTCCTCATCCTGCTGCTTATACTGCTTCATCTCTGCCTCAAGGCTCTCAAGCTCGGGCTTGTCATGTCCGGTAGCTTCAGCGGAACGAGCCGTTGACCTCTTCTCTCCGGGAATGACTTTGTTGATGACTTCCTCACTCATCGGCTTAACGGTCTGACCGTAGTTACCTCTCAGGAGATCCTTGAACTCACCTGTAGCCATCTTGTATCTCTCGCCCATAAGGACATTGAAGATAGCCTGTGTTCCGACGATCTGTGAAGAAGGAGTAACAAGAGGCGGCTCACCGCAGTCCTTACGAACCTTCGGGATCTCCTCGAGAACTTCCTGATATTTATCTTCGGCATTCTGTTCTTTAAGCTGCGAAACCATGTTTGAAAGCATTCCGCCGGGAACCTGGTACAGAAGCGTCTTGATGTTGACACCGAGTACCTTTGTGCTCATGAGTCCGGATTCGATGCATTCCTCCCTGTAAGGACGGAAATAATCCGCGATCTCAGCAAGCTTTGTCTGTGACAGACCCGTATCGTAAGGTGTGCCCTTGAAAGCTTCCACCATAACTTCCGTTGCGGGCTGGCTCGTACCGAGAGCAAACGGTGAGATAGCACAGTCGATAACATCCACACCGGCTTCGACAGCCTTGAGCTGTGTCATGGAAGCACATCCGGATGTATAGTGCGTATGAAGCTGTATCGGAAGCTTTGTGTTCTCCTTCATCGCCTTGATAAGATCGGCTGCCCTGTAAGGGAGAAGGAGTCCTGCCATATCCTTGATACATATTGAATCGGCACCCATCTCCTCGATCTTCTTGGCCATATCAGCCCAGTATTCGAGCGTATATGCATCGCCGAGCGTATATGACAGCGCAACCTGTGTGCTTCCTCTTCCTTCCTGCTTCTTGACACGGTTTGTCGCATCAACCGCAGCCTGAAGGTTACGAAGATCGTTAAGACAGTCAAATATACGTATTATATCGATACCGTTGGCAATAGACTTCTCAACGAAAGCGTTAACAACGTCATCCGCATAAGGTCTGTAACCGAGAATGTTCTGGCCTCTGAAGAGCATCTGAAGAGGAGTCTTCTTGAATCCGTCCTTCAGTTTGCGCAGTCTCTCCCACGGATCCTCTTTGAGGAAACGAAGCGATGCGTCAAATGTTGCTCCACCCCAGCATTCCACCGAGTGGTAACCTATCTCATCCATCTTGCCGATGATGGGAAGCATTACCTCGGTAGGCATTCTCGTTGCGATGAGCGACTGATGTGCATCACGCAGAACGGTTTCCATTATGCCAACCGGTTTCTTTTCAACTTCACCCATTTTTATATCCTCCATTCAATTAATCAAAAGACTCCGAATATCGCCATGAATGTTCCGGCTGCTACTGCTGTACCGATAACTCCGGCAACGTTGGGACCCATGGCATGCATCAGCAGGAAATTGGTGGGATCCTCTTCCGCTCCGACTTTCTGTGATACACGTGCAGCCATCGGAACAGCCGATACACCGGCCGAGCCGATCAGCGGATTTACTTTACCGCCGGTAAGTACACACATTATCTTACCGAATATGACACCCGCCGCGGTACCGAACGCAAAAGCGATCAGTCCGAGAACAACGATCTTGAGCGTATTGGCATTCAGGAACGCCGCTGCCGATGTTGTTGCTCCGACACTTGTTCCGAGAAGTATTACGACGATATACATGAGAGCATTGCTCGCCGTATCCGTAAGCTGTCTGACAACACCCGACTCTTTGAAGAGATTACCGAGCATGAGCATACCTACAAGAGGTGCCGTTGTCGGAAGGATCATGCAGACAACGATAGTTACTATGATCGGGAACAGTATCCTCTCAAGCTTTGATACGGGACGGAGCTGTTCCATCTTGATCTTCCTCTCCTTCTCTGTTGTAAGAAGTTTCATTATGGGCGGCTGAATGATCGGCACAAGGGACATATAGGAATATGCCGCCACTGCGATCGGTCCGAGAAGAGCCGTCTGCCCGAGCTTACTTGCAAGGAATATCGAAGTAGGTCCGTCGGCACCGCCGATGATAGCTATCGCGGCTGCAGCCTTGTCATTGAATCCCATGGCAATAGCCATGAAATATGCCGCATAGATACCGAACTGGGCTGCCGCGCCGAGAAGGAAACTCTTCGGATTGGCGATGAGCGGACCGAAGTCTGTCATCGCACCGACACCCATGAATATGAGTGACGGCAGAATGGCCCATTCATCCAGTTTATAGAAATAGTACAGGAGACCTCCGGTTCCGTTGGCCGCCTCTTCTATCTTCAGCATGATATCCGGATATATATTTACCAGAAGCATACCGAAAGCGATGGGAGTCAGGAGCAGCGGCTCGAATCCTTTGGCAATTGCCAGATAAAGGAATAAGCAGGCAACGGCGATCATGAGGTAGTTACCCCACGACAGTCCCAGAAAGGCCGTCTGCTGTAACAGATTCCCGAATGTATTTGCTACATATGACATTTTATGACCTCCACACTGCTTTCAGGATTAGTTAAGAGTTGCGAGAAGCTGACCGGCCGCACATGCGTCTCCGATCGAGCAGTCGATACTTGCAACCGTACCATCCTTGGGAGCAACAACGGGGATCTCCATCTTCATCGCTTCGATGATGATAACAGCCTGACCTGCCTTTACGGCATCACCTACATTGGCTTCGATCTTGAATACCTTACCTGCTGCACCGGCTTCGATCTTTACCGAACCGGCTCCGGCTGAAGCTGCTGCTGCTGCGGGTGCGGCTTTGGGCGCTGCCTTGGGAGCTGCCTTGGGTGCTGCTGCAACGGGAGAGGCAGAACCTGTTCCTTCTTCTACTGTAACGTCATACACGTTTCCGTTAACGGTGATCGTATAGTTTTTCATGATATATCCTCCTACTTATTCCATAAACTGTTTGGTCTTCTGACAATACTTCTTACAACAAAATCATCCGATGATCCGCTTGTTCCCGCTGCGGCGATCGCGGCCGTGATAACGGCAACGAGTTCGAGATCATCAGCTTCCTCTTCTTCTTTTTCAACGATCTGCGCAATTGTATTATCAACCGCTGCAGTTTTGACATCGCTCTTATCCTTGTTAAACGCACTCTGGATCTTCGGAATGAGATTAAACAGGCTGATGATCAGGGATATGATTATCAGGACGATGAACACGGTTCCCATTCCGAGAAGAGTGTTGAGTCCCGCCTTTTCCATCTTCTCACCGAATGTCCAGTTGATATTGGTGGTAAGTGAATTGAGCGTTTTGTAGAGATCATCTTTGTAAATGGCCTCTATCTGGGCAGTCTTCTTTGTGCCCACAACATCAAGCGTTACAATTATGTCTTTGCCCGAATCGTCATAGTAAGCGTTCATTCCCGTTATGGAGACAAAATCACCCATGTCGGGCTTCGCTCCGTTCCAGGAGTTGAGAGCGTTCACCATTCCGTTTCCGTTTGCCTTGACTCCGAAATAATTGGATATGACGTATTCCAGGTATTCGGCTCCCTGTTCGGTTATCTCGGCCGACTGCTCATCATCAAGCGCAGCAAGAAACTGCGTTACGAGACTGCTCGTTGTCTGCTCGAGAGCCGTTGCCACTTCGGGATCGAGAGTTTTGGCGGCAGTACCTCCGCAGGCGGAAAGCAAAAGGACACAGGCTGTCAAACATAATATCAATCTGATCTTTTTCATATTACGTATCCCTATCCTTTCTAAAACGCTGCGTGCTTCTTGGCAGGTCTGTCCTCTCTTTTTGTATATAACATCTCAAAAGCGCCGATGACATACTTCCTTGTATCGGCAGATGCGATAACCTGATCAACATATCCGCGTCTTGCGGCAGCATCAACGCTGTTCTGGAGCTCGTTGTACTTCTTCGCTCCTTCGGCGATCGCATCCTCTCCCTTACCGTCAAACATAACCTTTGCGGCAAGATCCGCATCCATCATTCCTATCTTTGCGCTGTCCCACGCGATCGTGATATCGGCGCCGAGTGACTTGGAATTCATGACGACTCCGGCTGTGCCGAATGCCTTTCCTATGATCACGTTAACTTTTGCAACCGTTGCATTTGCGAATGCAAAAGCAAGTTTTGATGCTGCTGAAGCGATTCCCTTTTCGCATTCGATGTTGGCATCGAATCCCGTAACGTTTGTAAGTGTGAGTACCGGAATATCGAAGGAATCACAGAAGTTAACGAACCCGGCAGCCTTTTGGGCAGCTTCAACGGTAAGAACGCTGTCGCTTTCCCAAACCTTCTCGCCTTCATCATCATAACCTTCACATCTGTTAGCCACACATCCGACCGTCTGACCGTTGAGTCTGATGAATCCTGTTGTGATCTGTTTTCCGTATCCGGCTTTTATTTCATAATATGAATTATCATCGGCTATCATCGAAAGAGCGATGGCTGTATCCGTCGTGCATCCCGCTATATCCGAGACCGCACGGTTAAGGTCATCGGTGCAGTCCGAAACGGCACCGAATTCATCGTTATTCGAAGGAAGAAGCGATACAAAGCTTCTGATCTCTCCGTATATTTCAGCCTCACTTGCAACAATGTCAACATTTCCGGCCTCATCAGCCTGGAATGCGGATGCTGCGGTATCATTCTTTTCCTCGTAGTTACCGCAAAGTGCATTCGGGGAATTAACGAACAATCTCGCATTCTTTTCTTCCATGAATGTAAGATCGCTCATCCCCGTAAGAAGCGACAGACCACCGCCGCATTTTCCGAAGATGGCTGTTATCTGAGGGATAACACCGCTTGCCATTGCCTGCGCCTTGTAAATCTTTCCGAAAGCGGCAAGCGCATCGGTAGCCTCGTTAAGACGAAGTCCCGCGGAATCGATAAGCCCGATGACCGGAGCTCCGACCTTAAGTGCGAGACTGTAAAGATTAACTATCTTCCTGGCATGCATTTCGCCAACGGAACCGCCAAGTACAGCTGAATCCTGGCTGTATACGTAAACAAGCCTGCCGTCAATAAGACCGTAGCCGGTTACAACGCCGTCAGCAATGCTCTCCTTCGGTTCCATGTTAAAATCGGTCGAACGTGCAGTAACGTTTGCACCGATCTCAACGAAACTGTTTTCATCAAGCAAACTTGATATCCGTTTGCCTGCAAGTGAAGAATTACTCATTGCAAAACCTCCATATAAATTAAAATGATAGCCGAAATACGCACTTTTGATATTTTAACATAGGAAAGGGATTTTTCAAAGAATAAAATGAGAAAAAAATCACAAAGAAAAAGGAACCTCGCGGTCCCTTATCATATGTCAAGTTTCAGTTGTATCTCTTCAGCCGCTTCGCGCTTGAATTCCTCAAGCCGGTCGGGTGCTATGTCGGGCAGATCCTCGATCGATTTGACGCCGAAGCTTCGCAGGAATTCCTCCGTGGTACCGAACAGGAGCGGACGGCCCGGAGCGTTGAGTCTTCCGAGTTCCGTTATCAGTCCGAACTCAAGAAGTTTGTTGATCGGATGATCACATGACACGCCTCTTATCTTCTCAACCTCGGCTCTTGTCACCGGCTGCTTGTAAGCTATGATCGAAAGAGTCTCGAGAGCCGTATCGGACAGATGCATGTTCTTGGGGATCTTGGCTACCTTGATGAGGTACTCGTACATCTCGGTCTTCGAACACATCTGAACCGCATTATCAAGTTCAACTATCGTAAGGCCGAAGTCTTTGTTGCGTTCAAACCTTGCCTTCATCCGGCCGATGATCTCGCGTGTCTCATCCTCGGAATAACCTATCGCATCCGCGAGCTTTTTGATCTCGACCGAGTCGCCCATCGCGAAAAGTATCGCGGATATCGCAGCCTCGGGATGCTCTGCGCGAACAACTTCTTCGGATGCTTCTTCGCTCTCCTGCGGCTCGGCAAGATCCATGTCGTCGATATTCTCTTTTAAAGATTCCTCAAATTCTTTCTTCATAGCGTTTTACGCGGCCATGGAGGTGATCATGATATCGTCGAACAGGTTATCCTGCACGATCCTGATCTTCCCGACCTTCATCATCTCAAGCATAACGAGGAAAGTCACAACGATCTCCATCTTCGTGGGCTGCTCCTCAAGAAGCGCGCGGAATGAAAACTTCTTGTGAGTCCTGACGTACATCTCGATATATAGCTGCTTCTCCTCAAGATTGATCTCGTCTTTCTCGATATTGCCAAACTTGCTCCTTACCGGATCGATCTTGTCCTTCTGCTTGCGTACGACCGAACGGAATATCTCGTTGAGTCTTGTCAGATCGATGTCGCCGACCAGCTTACCGTAATCTATCGGCTCAACATATTCGAGTACTTCCTTCGGCAGCGTAGCCGGTTTGTAAACGTTTCTGACCGCATCTATCTGTCTGTCCTTAAGTTCGAACGACATATACTTGTACATCTTGTACTCGATCAGTTTCTCGACAAGTTCGGCTCTCGGATCCTCTTCCTCACCGTCTTCTCCGATCTCGGCAGGAAGGAGCATCCTTGCCTTGATATCAAGAAGTGTGGCCGCCATAACAAGGAACTCACTCATTATGTTAAGATCCTCTATCTCCATCTGCTTAAGATATTCGAGATACTGATCCGTGATGAGCGCGATAGGGATATCATATATATCCACTTTGTTCTTCTCGATAAGATGAAGCAGCAGGTCGAGAGGTCCTTCGAATTTCTCAAGTTTAACGTTAATCGCCATTTTTATCTCCCCTGTCTTTGGGTCTTATGCATACCGAGACTATCTCGGCTTTGTTAAATATCCTGATCGGTATCGAGTGCCAGCCGATACCGCGACTGACTATCATTGTAGTATTCCCGCTCGTATATGTCCCGAAATCATACTTCGGGAACAGTTTGAGCTGCGGCGATATGATGCCGCCTATTCCGGGTATGCCGATTATCCCTCCGTGAAGGTGTCCCGCCAGAACAAGATCGGGACCAAATGCGGCATAGTTATCAAAATAATCCGGATTGTGTGCGATGAGAATGTTATATTTGTCGCTATCCACCGTGCCGAAAGTATCCGCGAGAATCCCTTCGGGCATCTCTGCCGTAACAACTCTTCTGTAATTGTCGATCGGCACATCAAATCCGAATATCCTGATGTTCCTGTCATCAATATCCGCAAAGTCGTTTGACAGCATCCTGATACCGAGCTTTTTCACATGTGCCTCGAGCCTTTCGAATTTGCCCGGAAACTTCACCGGCTCCGCTTTGTAACGCTGCTCGTGATTACCGAGCCCGTAATACACCGTATGCTCGGCGGACAGTTTGGTAAGAAAATCAAATGCCACACCTTTATCGAGCGAATCGCCGTAATAGCTCGTTATCATATCGCCCGCAAGTATAACGAAATCGGGATGAATATCCTTTATCGCCTCAAGCAGTTTCCCGTTATGATCATGTGTGACATCGGTATCGTGAAGATCCGAAAGGCATACGAACCGAAACGGCGTTCCGATATCTTTGTCGGTCTCGAATTCGTATTCGACTATATTAAACCCGCTGCTCTCCCGATACACGAACACTATCAGAAGCAGCACGAGTATAACTATCAGTATCAGTTTCAAAGCGCGAACCCGTTATCCTTTGCAATATATTGTAATCCCCGGCGGGCGCTATACAACATATGGTATTATAGCATGCGTTTTTGTACTATGCAATATAAAAGAAAAATGCAATAAAAAACCCCGGATGACTCCGGGGTATGTGTTATCAGTTGTACTTTCTCTTTCTGGCAGCTTCGGACTTCTTCTTACGCTTTACGCTGGGCTTCTCATAGTGCTCTCTCTTACGGATCTCCTGCTGGATACCGGCCTTGGCACAACTTCTCTTGAAGCGACGTAACGCACTGTCCAAGCTTTCATTCTCTTTTACGATTACTTCTGCCATTTTCAACCCTCCCCTCAAGTCATAGATTGTGCTGACCCTTGGGCTCTAAATTCGCACTGATGAAATTTAATCATATGTTTTCCAATAAGTCAAGAAAAATATGAATCAGACCATACCTTCAAGAATGCCTTTGGCCGATGAGAGCATGCCGTCAATACCCGACGGATCCTTTCCTCCGGCCTGCGCCATGTTGGGCCTTCCGCCACCGCCGCCGCCGACCATCGGTGCGAGCTGCTTTATGAGATTACCGGCATGCGCGCCTTTGGCGACCGCTTCATCTCCGCACATGACAACAAGACTGACTTTGCCGCCGGCATCCGAACAAAGCACAAATACACCGTCCGGATACTTTTCCTTCATCTGATCCGCGAGATCGCGCAGTCCGTTCATATCGGCGGAAGGGACACTCGTCGCGATAAGCTTGAGTCCCGATACATCGGTGACCTTGTCCGAGATGTCTCCGACAGCTTCTTTTGCGGCCTTTGACCTAAGTGATTCAAGTTCTGCCGAGAGACTCTTCATCTCCGCATTCATCTTTG
>JAFZRD010000173.1 GCA_017620055.1 Lachnospiraceae bacterium | reverse complement strand
TCCGGTCCGCTGCCTTAAGGGTTTTGAACCATCCGACGGTCGTATCATTATCATGAGTCCCGGTATAGCACACCGTGTTGGACACATAGTTGTGCGGCAGATAATCCGAATCGGAACGCGAATCGAAGGCGAATTGAAGCACCTTCATTCCCGGACAACCCGTCCTTTGTACGAGCTTTATAACGGAATCCGTTAAAAATCCCAGATCCTCGGCTATTATATCCACATCGCCCAGTTTATCCCTTATCTCACGGAACAGCGCAAATCCCGGACCCTTTCTCCATCTTCCGAATTCCGCGGTTTTATCTCCGTAAGGTATCGAATAGTATGCATCAAACGCTCGGAAATGGTCAACCCTTACAACATCATACATCTCAAAACAGTGTTTTATTCTTTCTATCCACCATTTATATCCGGTCTTTTTATGGTACTCCCAGTCATAGAGCGGATTACCCCATAACTGACCCGTTGCGGAAAATCCGTCCGGAGGGCATCCGGCTACAGCTGTCGGATAGCCGTTCTCATCAAACTGGAACAGCTTCGGATCCGCCCATGTATCGGCACTGTCGAATGCAACGTAGATAGGGATATCACCTATTATTTTAACCCCGTTATCGTTGGCATACCTCTTAAGCGCCTTCCACTGGATCATGAATTTGTACTGCAAAAACTTATAGAACTCTGTATCCTCAGAATATTTCACACGATATGTATCAAGTGTTTTTTTATCTCTTTTCCTTATCGGTTCATCCCATTCAATGAAGCTCCTTCCGCCGAACGAATTCTTGACAGCCATGTAAAGAGCGTAGTCCTCGAGCCAGAATCCGTTCTTCCTGCAAAAAGTCGCATATCCTTTTTCTTTTGACGCATCGAACCTTGCAAATGCTTTTTTGAGCATTTTGAAACGACTGTTATATATTTTGCCGTAATCTATCGTATCAGCCTTTTTACCGAAGTCGTAAGAATCAGCTTCCTTTTTTGTCAGTAGCCCCTCCGCGATCAGCATCTCGGGATCGATAAAGTACGGGTTTCCCGCAAATGTCGAAAAAGACTGGTATGGTGAATCACCGTAGCTTGTCGGTCCGAGAGGCAGTATCTGCCAGTAACTCTGTCCCGCTTCCTTCAGCATATCGACAAATGCATAGCTTTCTTTACCGAATGTTCCTATTCCGTATTTGCCCGGAAGCGATGCCACAGGCATCAATATTCCGCTTTTTCTTGGATCTTTTTTCATGATATCCCCTGTTATTTATCCCTTGACTGCGCCCGCAAGAACGCCTCTGATGATATACTTCTGGCATGTGATATACAGGATTATGATCGGCAGCACCGTCATTATGATACATGCCATCATCGGTCCCATTGCGACATGGCCGTAACTTCCCTTGAAATACTGAATAAGTATCGGGATCGTCGTATATTTCTTCCTGTCCAGAACAAGATAAGGAAGAAGATAGTCATTCCACAGCCACATCGTTTCCAATATACAAACGCTTATCAGTGTCGGCTTCAATATCGGAAGTATGACTGAAAAGAAAGTGCTGATCGGATTACAGCCATCGATCATCGCCGCCTCTTCGATCTCAACCGGTATTGACTTCATAAAGCCCGTAAACATGAACACCGCCAGTCCCGCACCGAATCCCAGATAGATTATACATATTCTGAACGGAGTATCAAGATCGAGTCTGTCCGCCGTTGATGACAGCGTGAACATGAGCATCTGGAACGGAACTACCATTGAGAATACGAACAAGCCGTAACAGACCTTGGACAGAAGGTTATTCACTCGGGTTATGTACCATGCGCACATGGATGTGCATAGCAGGATCAGAATGACAGATGAGACGGTTATAACAAGGCTGTATCCGAACGCCGTCGCAAAGCCCTGTGATCCGAGAGCCTCGGAATAATTCGACAGTCCCGCAAAGCTTGATGCATCTGGAAAAACAAATGCCGAAGATGTCGTGATAAACTTCTCTGCCTTGAGCGAATTGATCAGTATCATTACAACCGGATATACCCAGGCGATCGCAAGCAGACCGAGAAAGATGCTCAGTATCGTTAATGCTGCCGTGTTTTTCTTTTTCATTACTGCTGCACCTCCCTTGACCTGGTCGCCTTAAGCTGGAACAGTGATATGACTATCACCATTATGCAGAATATGACTGCTTTTGCCTGTCCATAGCCTTTCCACTGTGCACCGGTCCTGCTGTAGAATGTGTTGTAAATGTTAAGTGCCATCATTTCCGATGCATGTGCAGGCTCGCCTCCCGTAAGTGCAAGGTTCTGATCGAACAGTTTGAACCCGTTTGTTATGGTCAGGAACGTGCATATGGTGATCGACGGCATTACATTCGGTATCTTGATACGAAACAGTATCTGCGATGCAGAGGCCCCATCAATCCTTGCGGCCTCAAGATAATCCTCAGGAATTGACTGCAGTCCCGCGATATAGATGATCATCATATATCCGACCTGCTGCCAGAGCATCAGTATTATCAGACCCCAGAAGCCGTATGTGGCATCCAGGGCAAGAAGCGGTTTGCCAAGCAGTGACAGTACGCAGTTGAGCAGTATCTGCCATATATAACCCAAAACGATGCCGCCGATGAGGTTAGGCATAAAGAACACCGTCCTGTACAGGTTGGCTCCCTTTACCCTGCTTGTAAGTGCCAGCGCGATCGCAAATGCGATGACATTTATAAGTATGGTAGAAACAACCGTAAATGCCGCTGTAAATGTGAAGGACTGCCAGAAGCCCTGATCGCTTATCGCATAAGCATAATTCTTAAGTCCCACATATGTTGCCTTTTTGATCGTCGTAAACTTGCAGAACGACAGATACAGGCCCTGAACGAAAGGATAGACGAATCCGATGCAGAATGCAGCTAATGTAGGCAACACAAAGACGGGCCAATATCTTCTTATAGCTTTTTCCATAGATCTCTCCCTGTCAGTAAAATCATTGGGGGAGGAGATGTCTCCTCCCCCGCAGAGTTAACCGTTACAATTACTTAAGTGCATACTCCGAAGCCCAGCCGTCAACAAATGCCGATACTACATCATCCCATTTGCCGGTGCCTGCCGCATATGCGGTAAGAGCCGAACCTACGCCGTTCTTCCACTCTTCTGAAGGCATTGTTGTGAAGTTCCATGAAACAGGAGTCTTTCCGTCAGCCGTGTACTGTCTGTCATTAAGCACGAAGAGATTCGTTGTATCCGCTGCCTGCTTGAAAGGAATGACGCCGATCGTATCCGCAAGCATCTTTGTTCCTTCGGGTGATGTTACCATCCATGTAAGGAAATCTATCGTAGCCTTGATGTCTTCCTCGGAAGCCTCGGAATTCACGCACCAGTAGTTCTCTGTACCCGTGCACAGTCCCTGATTTGCCTCATCACCGACTCCGATGTAGATCGGGATCATTGCGAGCTGTGCATCTGTCATACCCTTGCCTGTAAGGTTTGCATATTCCCATGAACCGTTCTGGTAGAATACTGCCTTACCGTCCGCAAACTCATTTTCCGCATCATCACCTGTCTTGCTCGCAAGCTCCTTGGGATCGCATGTTGCATTGTTGATGTACAGATCCCAGATATTCTTGTAGTTATCAAGGAAAGTACCCTTTATTGCGGTTGTTGTGTCGATCTTATCAGCCTGGTACTCGAAGTATATCGGAAGGTTTGCAAGGTGTGTCTTGAATCTCCAGTCGGATGAAGGATCCATTCCTGCCGATGTGAAAGCTGCAAAGCCAAGCTCATCCTTACGTGCCGTGATATCCTCTGCAACCTTCTTCAGATCTGCAAATGACTTGATATCGTCTGTCTTGTAACCTGCCTTCCCGAGAAGTTCGGTGTTCGTGATGATTCCGTATGATTCGATGACATATGCGATACCTGCAACGGCATCTCCATCCTTGAGCGCGAATGCATCGCTCGTAAGCTCGTTGTAAATAGATGAACCGTTAAGGTCATAGCAGTAATCTGTCCAGTTTGCAAGTCCGACGGGACCGTTTACCTGGAAGAGTGTGGGAGCTTCCTCCTTGATTATCTCTGCCGAAAGTGTCTCCTCGTAGGTTCCTGATGCTGCCGTAACCACCGTTACGGGAACACCTGTCTGTTCCGTATAAGTCTTGGCAATACCCTGCCATGCTTCATCAGCTTCCGGTTTGAAATTGAGATAGTATACGTGTCCCTCACCGGTTGCCGCAACTTCCCCGGCATCCTCGGCTGTATCTGCTGCTGCCTCTGTCGTCTCTTCCTCAGTTTCGGTTGCCGCGGGTGCTGCGGGTGCCGCCGCGCCTGCACAGCCTGCAAGCATTGATGCTGCCATTACTGCTGCAAGAATTGTACTAAGTGTCTTCTTCTTCATAAGTTTCCTCCCTTTCTTTACGAAAAACGTTGATCCCAGTTGTCTTGATATCGTTACCGATAACGTTATCGGTAACGTTTCCAATGACTTGTCAAAAATATACACCCTGCTGTTTTCACATGCAATACCCTTTTTCGGTTCTGCGGAGATTTTGTCAGAATTCGACAATTTGAAATGGTATGATTTTTACAATTTGATCAAACCATCGGACGGTCGACATCAACGACCGCGAAATGGTTCCCGGGAAGGCTCATAACCTTGGCGCAGATCGTATTTTTGATCTCTTCCTCGGACAGTTTGCAGTCAAACGGTGCCACGACATCAAATATCAGATTCGTATGTGAAGGTCCCTTGACCATACGGAAATCATGTATCGTGAATCTCTCATCGACGCTCTTTGCTATAAGAAGACACAAGCGCCTCATCCTGTCTATCGCAGGATCCCCGACAACGACCGGATCCATATGAATGACGCACTGGCAGCCGAGCGCCTCGTTTATCCTGTGTTCGATGTTATCGATCGTATCATGCACCTCAACGATGTTGCGGTTGGCGGGAACCTCGGCATGAAGCGAGATCATGACCCTTCCGGGACCGTAATCATGCACGACAAGATCGTGTATACCTATGACATCATCATATGAAGTCACGAACTTCTCTATCGTCTCAACATATTCCTCGGACGGCTTGCTCCCGAGCAGCGGATCTATCGTATCTTTCGCCGAAGATATACCCGCATAGAGAACAAATGCGGAAACGGCAAGTCCACACCAGCCGTCTATCGCAACCCCGAAATAATATCCGATGAGCGCACACGCAAGGACAACGAGAGTTGCGATCGAATCGGTGAACGAATCAAGAGCTGTAGCACGCATGGCTGCTGAAGAGATCTTCTCTCCGGTCTTCGTGTTGTAATGATACATATAGAGTTTAACGATTATAGAGAATATCAGGATCCCCGCAACGAGCGGAGTCAGCTGAGGAAGCTCCGGATGCCGGATCTTCTCATATGAAGTCTTCAGAAGTTCGAAACCCATGAGGATGATGATCATCGAAACGACCAGCCCCGTGACATACTCGATCCTTCCGTGTCCGAACGGATGCTCAGGATCGGGCTTCTGCCCCGCCATCCTGAATCCGACCATCGTCACTACGGATGAACCCGCGTCACTTAAGTTGTTGAAAGCGTCCGCAGTTATCGCAACGGACCCGGAGATGAGTCCGGCCGCAAACTTCACTCCGAACAGTATAATATTCAGGAATACTCCGAACGCTCCGCAGAGCACGCCATATGCATGCCGCACACGCGCATCGGTCGTATTGTTCCTGTCTTTAATGAATATTCTTGCCAGCAGTTCCGTCATTTCGTGCTCCGGTCTGTGTTTCTTCTATCCCCTCACCCTGAAGTTCCTCCGGGGTGAATATGCGCATTCTGCGAAAATCCCTCAGCAGCATTCTCGTACTGTAGATGAAGTTCGAGAACAGGCCTGCCTTATAGAGGTTATATACTATCATTCCGATCGGTACCGCAACGATAAGTCCCAGTGCGCTTCCTACACGGAATCCGACATACAGAAGGATCAGCGTCGGGATCGCGGGCATACCGATCGAATCGCCTACGAACTTAGGCTGCAGGAACTGTCTTACAAGCTGTGACAGGCCCCAGACTACCATCATTCCAAGTGCAAACTTATAATCTTTTCCGAGAACCGCATACAGTGCCCACGGCCACATTACCGCGCCCGTACCGAAGAACGGCAG
>JAFZRD010000172.1 GCA_017620055.1 Lachnospiraceae bacterium | reverse complement strand
TTATCTGTTCAGTCGAATTGACTTAAGTATTTATCCCGCGCACTTTCAGGATCGTCAACCGCTTTGAACGAGGCGAGAAGATCAAGAAGCTCCTGATCATCAACCGCGAGACCCTCCGCGATGAAGTATGCAACAACTTCATCCGTGGCATCCGCATAGGCATATGTGATCGGTTTGCCTTCAGCATCATATAATACGGTATGCCATTCATACTGTCCGAGATTGAGAACGGGACCAAGCTGTCTCTCTCCGTTCCACATATCAACTTCAGCCTGTGCCTTGGCCTTCGCATCAGGCTCGGATGATGTTCTGTAGGTAATATCTGCGGATATCTGGTGGTTATTGCCGTCGCTGAATGAGTTCTCTTCCTCGGAGAAAGGCTCATATCCCGACGGATAGTCCGCATAATACCACCCCTGGTGAAGCGTTGTGCTAGTCTTTGCATCCGACGTTGCGGAACCGGCATTTCCCGTATCGCCGGCGTTTCCGTCATCTCCTGTCGCATCGTCCCCGGCTGAAGGCTTCGAAGAAGGCCCGGATGATGCGCCGCCGTTATAATATGTTCTCGCTGCATCATCAAGGAGCGCGGTAAGAGCCGTGCCCTCTCCTTCGGCTTTCTTTGATGATCCTCCGGCGAACTTAAGGACAAGCCCGACGATCACACCTATGATCACAAGCACAATAAGTCCGCCTGCGGCGAAAATCAATACTTTTCGGGAACCGCCACCCTGCGGCCGGGGGGCAGGTATCGGCTCCGGTATCGGTTCAGGTGCAGGTTGTGGAGCGGGTTCGGGTATTGGCTCGGGTATTGGCTCGGGTATGGGTTCCGGTATTGGCTCGGGAACAGTCTCTACAACAGGTTCCGGAGCGGGTTCGGGAACAGTTGGCACCGGCGTGCCGCAGTTCAGGCAGAACTTTGATCCGTCGGGAAGCTGTTTCCCGCAATTTATACAAAATGCCATTTTATAATCCTCCTATAAGCCTCTAGTTTTCGGGAATCGTATCAGGCATTGCCTCGCCTGCATCTATCAGTTTCTTGTACCAGTCATAATGAGGAGGTCTCTGTGAGAAGTCACTCCAGTCGTCACCCCACTTCTTGAAATGGAACACATAATCCATTGCATCAACACCGCTTCCGTCAACATATGTCGAAGCTATCATCATGTAATTCGACCATTCAAACGAGCCCGGATCTATGGTCCAGCTGTTCTGTTTGAAGTTTCCGTCCAGGAAGAAGCCTGTAGTATCAGAGTACATCATACCTTTTTTAGGGTCGGAACCCATCGCTGAAACATAGCAGTCCACCTGCGCGAACGGTTCCTCATATGATGAGTATGCATCCCATATCGTAACCTTGGCATGTTCGTCATCCTTCATTTCAACTCTGCAGACGGCGTCATATACCTCACCGTCGATCTTCTTCCAGAAATCCGTTCTGGCATCGATCTTCATCCAGCCGTACCAGTCGCCTTCGAAGTACTCGCGGGGATTGCTGTATGTAAGATCAAGCGGGCCTTTATCGTTCTGATCACTATCGCCATCATCGCCTTTTTGAGCAAATGCTTCTTCAGCCGACCCTTTCTTTTTCGAATTGGAAGCTTCGGACTGCTCGGAAGATTGGGAATCCCCCGCAGATGCAACGGTATCTTTTCCGAATCCGATATCCTGAGGTTTTTCCGGTACATCGTCCTTGCTCTTTTTAAACACCATCGTGATATTGGAATCGGCAAGCGTCAACTTGTCGCCTGACAGTGAATAATTAACTTTTCCGGACTCAAATTTCATGTTTCCCTTTTCCTCGTTGATCGCAAAATCAGCGGGGATACCGAAGAGCACGGCATAGCCGCTGCCGTTCTTCTCCTTAACTATATACGCTTCCTCAAGACCGTAGTCATCAAGGTCTTTCTCCTTGACAGTCTCTTTGCCTTCCCGAACCTCCGAAAGCACCCAGTATCCTTCGGATACCTTTTTGCTGCCGCAACCTGTCAGGATAAGTGCAGCAGCGGCAGAAACAAGAGCGCAAACGGTAAGTCTTTTTAACAGATCTTTCTTTTTATTCATAATCGCTCCTTATCACTTTACTTCAACGCTGGCCATGATCGCCTGAACGTCTGAATCCAGAATATATACATCGCTGTCCGAAGGTATGGATAATGTTACAAGAATATAACCATCCCCCTGTTCATCGATCATCATATAACTCGCCCAATCCCCCGGTACAGTTCCGTATACACCATTATAGTTATGCTGCCCCAGCTTGAGTCCCGAAAATTTTACCGGTTCATCCATATTTGATGAATCAATACTTCCCGAGGAGTTATCGTGCCACTCGATCTGAATTGAAGCATTACTCATGTAATCGTCCGGGGATGATCCGCCCTTTATGACACGAACATGATCATTCGAAACATCAAACGCTTCCCAGCCGTCCGGAACTGCCACGGTAATGGTACCACTTTCAAACTTCTTTCCGGATACTGATTCATAATCAGGATTGAGTAACATACTTCCGTCCAGGGATCCGTCTTCGTTCACGAGACCGCTCGTGTCTTCTCCATCCTCGTTTTTGACTGTATCCTGACCGTCCGATTCATTTGCCTTTTCAACGGATCCTGCCTCCGATGATGCACCGTTTGAATATACATCCTTTCCGGCCTTCGCATCCTTAAGTCTTGCGAGAACACTGCCGGATGATTTTGAATCCTTGTCGGATGATTTTCCGTCTTCGTTTTCAAGATTGGCATGAAGCAGCTCGTCGCAGTGGAACTTCATATCCATCCCCATATCCATCATGTTCACGAGCGTCATGTCACCGCCGCCTATCGTTCCGTCAAGCTCGACACCGCCGCCTTCAAGATGGATCGAATCTCCGTCCGTAGACCACTTGATCTTGGCTTTGTCACCATCCATATTGGCGATGCACTTGCTACCGTCCTGAAGATCGAACGAAACGCCGTTCTCGTATATATCCGAAACGTCGATCTCCATTCCCATCATCGTTGCGCTGACTGCCTCATACAATCCGCTGTTGGGATCGGGGTCACCCTTGCCGCAGCCCGCGAGCATTCCTGCAAGTGTAACGAACACTGTCAGGAACGCAAAACATTTTTGTTTCTTCTTCATCTTCTCTCCCTCCGGATCCTGTTATTCGGATTCTTTTTTATTTATCCTTAAGCTCTTCCGGATATTCCGGCACTTCGTTGATCTCATCCTTGAACATCCTCATGAACGTTCTGTCATAATCGATCTCACCGACGATCGTTCCCAGCTGATGTCTGCCTGAGATATCGTAGTAATACTGTGCGTCATCGTCCCACACGACCTCAAAGTACCTGTTCCATACTCTCATATATCCGGTGCCGTCTTCCTTGAGGACATACCATACATCTGCATCATATTTGCGCGAATCGGTTCCGAATACGGTATCATCAAAGCCATTAAAGGTATCTGTCTGAAATAACGGATCATTTGCATTGTATAAATAAGCGTATACTTTGTCGAGTCTGTAGAATCCCGCCTTCTCATGTGTCCCTTGGGGTATCTCAAAGTTGCGGTCGGGATTGGGGCCGACAGCCAGATGACTGATCGGAGCATACTCCTCATCCGTCAGCTCATATTCATAATACTTGTCCGGAGAACCCATGAATCCGGGCCACATCCGAAGGAGCTTAT
Organism: Lachnospiraceae bacterium; assembly: GCA_017620055.1. The sequence goes on along the minus strand of JAFZRD010000172.1, from coordinate 912 downwards.
CGTCATTCTCCATCTCGTACTTCGTGCGTCCCCGATCGCTTCTGTTCGTTGTATCCTCATCTATGTACTTGACAATACCTCTGTCACCCTGATAGTAGATCGCGGTATCCGTTATTCCTTCCCGAATGTATCCGTAGCCGTTGTGATTTTCATCATCGGTCTCGACCATGACAACAAAATGATCCTTGGGGGAAGTCTCAAGATCTTCCTCTGAAACCTTTGTCTCCTTCCCGCCATCATATATGCGGGCAAGTCTGTATACCTTCGCATTCTCAAGATTATGGCCCAGGTACTCCGATTCATTATCTTCGTGGGCTCTTACCATGGCATTGGACTTGTTATCTCTTTCAAATACATAGCTCATATCCGTACCGAGACCCATGTCTTTGTGAAGTACGAGATTATCGCCGTTCATTCCGTAAGCGTAGTCCTGTCCGTGCAAAGGAATGGACTTCTCATTCCATGTTCCCTTTTGTTCTCCGTCGAATATGTTACAGGAGCAGGTTCCGTCTTCATTCAGATCCAGATGGAAATCAACACCGGCTTCCCTTGCCCATGTATAATCGGTTTTGATGTCCTGGTATATGGCACTGACCGGGATCCATCTGCCATACAGTTCCGACATTGCGACAGACTCTGTTTCCGGCTCTTCCATGTCAGGAATGTAATAGTCATTATTCTCTCTTATGATGCCGCCGGGCATCTTGACGTTATCGGGATGGTTCGGCTCCTCTTCCTTCATGATCTTCGGATAATTATAGAACGCGTCGTAAAATGTGCCGTTCTCTTTGAGCACCTCGATCCACTTCTCGTCAACTTCCTCATCAACTCTCACCGGCCCATCCGTTTCGGAAGCGGCATCGGTTTTGTCCGTTGAATCTGCATCTTTATTGTTCTCATCTTTGCCTGCAT
>JAFZRD010000171.1 GCA_017620055.1 Lachnospiraceae bacterium | reverse complement strand
TATGTCATGGACCATGCGAAAGCGATCGACATGGTGCTTGAAAAAGGCAGGATAGGCGAGAAGTACAACGTCGGCGGGCACAACGAGAAGCAGAACATAGAGATCGTCAAGATCATAATCGATACGATAAAGGAAATGCTTCCTGCGGAAGACGAGAGGCAGAAGCATATCAACTACGACCTGATCACATATGTCGAGGACCGCAAGGGACATGACAGAAGATACGCGATAGTTCCCGATAAGATCAAGAAAGAGATCGGATGGGAACCTGACACAATGTTCGCGGAAGGCATTAAGCTTACGATCCGCTGGTATTTCGAGCACACCGACTGGATGGAGCACGTTACGAGCGGAGATTATCAGAAATATTACGAGGAAATGTATAAATGAAAGGTATCATCCTGGCCGGAGGAGCCGGAACAAGACTGTATCCCCTGACAAAGGCAATGAGCAAGCAGATGATGCCTGTATATGACAAGCCGATGATCTACTATCCGCTGTCGATACTGATGCTTGCCGAGATCAGGGACATACTGATCATATCGACCCCGAGGGATCTGCCCGCATTCAGGGAACTCTTCGGTGACGGAAGCCAGCTCGGACTTAACATGTCATATGCGATCCAGGAGAGTCCCAGAGGACTTGCTGATGCGTTCATCATAGGAGAGGAGTTCATCGGAAACGATTCGGTGGCACTCATACTCGGCGATAACATTTTCTACGGCCAGAGCTTTTCGAAGGTGCTCCGAAGCGTTGCCGCAAGGCAGCACGGCGCCACGATATTCGGATACTATGTAAGGGATCCGAAGGAGTACGGGGTCGTTGAATTCGACGAGAACGGCAAGGCGATATCCATCGAGGAGAAGCCTGAGCATCCGAAGTCGAACTACGCGGTACCGGGCCTGTATTTTTACGATAACGACGTCGTTGAGATCGCGAAGAATGTTAAGCCTTCGGCAAGAGGCGAGATCGAGATAACATCGGTCAACAACGTATATCTCGACAGAGGAGATCTTTTTGTGGAGACACTCGGCAGGGGATTCGCATGGCTCGATACGGGCAATCATGAGATGTTGCTCGATGCGGCCGATTTCGTCAGGGCGTTCCAGAAACGCCAGGGAATGTATATTTCCTGCATAGAAGAGATAGCTTACAGAAGGAACTTCATAGACAAAGCGCAATTGGAGAAACTTGCCGAGCCGCTTCTTAAGACAGATTACGGAAAGTATCTGATAGACGTGGCAAACGGGTTATAAGCGGACAGGAGGGTCCGCACAGTCAGTCCTTCACGGAAGAGGGAGCCGGAAGAGGACAAAGCAGAAAGATAAGGGGTAAAACATGAAGAAAAAGAATTACGACGGCAGAATGGCCGAAGAGTGCAATGAGCTCAACTGGGTCGAGTTGTCCGAGAAGCTTGAGAGCGAATCGAGCAGCATCGTGAACGAGACGTTATCCCAGATAGCATCGGAGGATCTTAAGGTCGATACTTCGGATATGGACGGAGTCAGGGCGGCCGTGGATTCGTTCTATGCGTTCGACAAGAAACCGGCAAAGAAGAAAAAGAAACCTGCCGCAACAACCGCACCTGTCTCGGATGATCCCGAACAGGCAATACGCAGATCCGTTGATGAGAAGATCATCATCAGAAGCGAAGAATTAAAGAAAAAACGCAAATCCGCCAGCAAATCCAAGTCCGAGCATGCAGCTACAGTCCCGAAGAAAAAGGGTAAGAAGCATGCTGCATCCGCACAGCCGAACGATTCGTTCAGACATGCCAAAGGTCTCGACAAGTACAGGAAAATGGGCATCCTTCCGACCAAGAAGGACGGTCCGTCGGCTTTCCGCAAGAAGTCCGCTAACTGGAGATACGATAATGTACCCGAAGCTCCGGTGACCGACGAGGCGATAGAACAGAGAGAAAATGAGGAAACCTTCATCGACAGGATGAAGAACATGTCCGCGGTACAGTGGGTAAGCGTGGCAATGGCTGCGGTGATACTCATCACATCCGTCATGACCACAACGGTATATGCGGAGTATCTCGGTGAGCAGAACCTTAAAAACGCAATGGCAGGACTTCCGTCATTCACCGATGACGCGTCGATGATAGCATACAACGCCGACAGTTTTGAGACAGAGGATGTCGCGATGGAAGAAGCGGCCGGCGAACCCGGTGAAGTGACCGGCAAGATGCTCTCGCTTGTTCTCACGAGCGTTGAGAAGGACCTGAAGGTCAAGCTCGTTGATGAGGAGGACACTCTTGTAAAGGGAGTCAGATGGGGCATCAGCGTTACCGACAAGGACGGTAACGAAAGTGATTACGAAGATGATGACGAAGACGGTATAATCCATCTTACGGGCATGAACGCCGGGGATTATTCCGTAGCGATAAAGGATTCGGATTCGCTTTCCGGATTCGTATATCCGACGGTCGGACAGACCGTGAGCGTCAAGGCTAAGGTAGAATACAAGGTCATCGCGAACATCAAGGACGAGATCAAGAAAGAGAGCGAGGTCAATGCGGCCGCCGAGGATAACGGTAACAAGGCTGCGGACGTGGAGACGGGACCCGCACTCAAGGATACGGTTGAGTTCGTGGAGTCGAGCAAAGAGGAAAACGGAGAGTCGTATGAAGAGGCTAC
>JAFZRD010000170.1 GCA_017620055.1 Lachnospiraceae bacterium | reverse complement strand
TCAAGCATCTCAAGGAGGAGGAGATCGAGGATCTGACACTTGAGATCGCGAATACGAGAAGCGTAACGCCGCAGGCTAAGGAAGAAGTCATCAACGAATTCTACGGTGTCTGCCTTGCACAGCAATACATTGCCGAAGGTGGTATCAGCTATGCGAAAGAGCTTCTGGAGAAAGCGCTCGGAAACGAGAAGGCTCTCGACGTTATCGGCAAGCTTACCGCATCGCTTCAGGTTAAACCTTTCGAATTCATACGTAAGACCGAAGCTTCACAGCTTCTTAACTTCATACAGGATGAGCATCCGCAGACCATTGCCCTCATCCTGTCATATCTGAACCCGAGCCAGGCGGCTCTGATCATATCCGCGCTCCCGCCCGACAGGCAGTCCGATGTTGCTAAGCGTATCGCTCTGATGGACCGTACGAGTCCCGACGTCATCAAGGAGGTGGAGAAGATTCTGGAATCCAAGCTGTCATCTCTCGTCAATCAGGATTACACGATCATCGGCGGTGTCGACGCTGTCGTCGATATCCTCAATACCGTGGACAGAAGCACAGAGAAGCACATCATGGAGACTCTCGAGATCGACGAACCCGAACTTGCCGACGAGATCAGGAAGAAGATGTTCGTATTCGAAGATATCCTGCTGCTTGATGACCGTGCCATCCAAAGAGTTCTGCGTGACGTCGATAACTCTGATCTTGCGATCGCCCTCAAGGGTGCGAACGAGGAAGTCCAGAATGCGATCTTTAACAACCTGTCCAAGCGTCTCGCCCTTATGATAAGGGAAGATATGGAATTCATGGGTCCTGTCCGTATGAAGGACGTTGAAGAGGCACAGCAGAAGATCGTTAATACCATCAGAAGACTTGAGGATGCATCCGAGATCGTTATTTCCCGTGGCGGAGGAGATGAGATAGTTGTCTAGTAGCGCTTTGATCAAATCCTATACCATCAACTATGCCGAGGAGAAAGAGAAGAAAGGCAAACGCGTCATAGATTCGAACCTCGCCGTATCCGAGAGGATAAGGGAGCTGTCCGAACTTCTGGAGCAGGAACCCGAAGAAGATTTTGCGGATGATTTTACCGAAGGTCTCGATGCCGCCCAGGTGGACGCGCTGTTGACCGATCAGGACGAACTGGCCGCCGAGAACGCGAAGAATGAGGCGGCGCAGAAGCTTATAGACGAAGCGAACGAAGAAGCGCAGCAGATCATAGAGAATGCGAATGCCGAGGCCGAGAGGATACTGGCCGAAGCAAACACGAAGGCTGAGGAGATATTCGCCGAGGCGAAAGAAAAGGGTATGGCCGAGGGAAGCGAAGCCGGCTATGCGGAAGGCATGGAGAAGGCTGCCGCCAAGGAGAGAGAGGTCGAGGAGAAGTCGGCCGAGCTTGACAGGCAGTTTGAAGCGAAGGTTGCTGAGCTGGAACCGAAGTTCGTCGAGACGCTGACCGGGATCTACTCTCATGTACTGGGAATTGACCTGACCGGTCGATCGGAAGTCGTCCTTCATCTTCTCCGGAACACGATCAGAAATATCGAGGGGACCAAGAATTATCTGGTCCATGTATCAAATGACGACCACGAGTTCGTGAACGAGCATAAAGATGAGCTTGCAGAGGGACTCGGATCGTCGGCGACCATTGAGGTGATCAACGATGTCACCCTCACGGCCGGAAACAGCTTTATCGAGACTGATGCGGGGATATTCGACTGCGCGCTCGGAACTGAGCTCGAACTCCTCAAGAAGGAATTGAAGATACTGTCGTATGGACATTGATTTCAATAAATACAACAAGGCATACGAGAAGACTTATTTTAAAAGACTCGGGAAGGTCGTGAACGTTGTCGGACTGACGATCGAGAGCAACGGGCCCGAGGCGAAGCTCGATGACCTTTGCAGGATAATCGTCGATCCCGAGACCGGAAAATATGTTCAGGCTGAAGTCATCGGCTTCAAGGACGGCAAGACGCTTCTGATGCCGTTTGAATCGACGGAAGGGATCGGGTCGGGCTGTATCGTCGAGAACATGGGATATCCGCTTTCGGTTCAGGTGGGCCCCGAACTACTGGGTCTTGCACTTGACGGACTCGGGCATCCGATAGACGGATCTGAACTTGTGTGCGCGCAGAGTTATCCGATAGAAGCACCTGCGCCGGATCCGTTAAAGAGAGAGATCATCAATGAGATCCTGCCGCTCGGCGTCAAGGCCGTCGACGGGATCATGACTATAGGAAAGGGCCAGCGTATAGGCATATTCGCAGGCTCAGGTGTAGGAAAGAGTACACTTCTCGGTATGTTCGCCCGCAATACGCAGGCGGACATAAATGTCATAGCCCTGATCGGAGAGCGTGGCAGGGAGGTGCGTGAGTTCATAGAGCGTGACCTTGGAGAAGAGGGTATGGCTAGATCGGTGGTCGTCGTTGCCACCAGTGACAAACCGGCGCTGGTCAGACGTAAGGCAGCACAGACCGCGACTGCTATCGCCGAATATTTCCGGGATCAGGGCAGGGATGTCCTTTTGATGATGGATTCCCTGACGCGTTTTTCAATGGCACAGCGCGAGATCGGGCTTGCCAGCGGCGAGCCGCCCGTAACCCGCGGTTATCCGCCGAGTGTGTACGCCCAGATGCCAAAGCTTCTCGAGCGGGCCGGGTGTGATGACAAGGGTTCGATAACCGGGCTGTATACGGTACTTGTCGACGGGGATGATTTTAACGAACCGATCACGGATACCGCAAGATCGATACTTGACGGCCACATAATGCTTGACCGTAAGCTTGCGCATAAAAATCACTACCCCGCGATCGATGTCCTCCAGTCGATATCCCGTTGTATGAGCCAGATCGCGACAAAAGAGCACAAGGCAGTGGCAAACCGCCTCAAGACCGTGCTCGCCACATACACCGAGGCCGAGGACCTTATCAACATCGGGGCCTACAAGGCCGGTGCCAATCCGAACATAGATTATTCCATCGAGAAGATCGACAAGGTCAACGAGTTCCTTTGTCAGGACGTTGACAGCCGTTACACTCTGGATGAAGAGATACAGCTGCTTTCCGATATATTCGCGGAGGAGAACGCAAGTGAAGTAACCCAGTGACGAGGGCGGCGACAATTTCTCACAAGTCAGCCCGGGCGGCTTCTCGATTCCTTCCCGGGAATCCTCAGGGTAAACGCGTCCCGGGTGACGCGCTGAGAAATTCGTACGTCCGACCGAGGAACGAGTAAATAATCATGGCAAGATTCCGTTATAGGATGCAGAACATCCTTAATGTAAAAGAGAAACTCGAGACCCAGGCGAAGAATGAATTCGCCATAGCGGCTGCCAAAGAGCGTGAGGAAGAGGAGAAACTGAACGAGCTCAAGGACCGCCGGAACGGGTTTGAGGCTCACCTGAAGGAGCTCGTCGCATCCGAACTCGATGTCATTAAGATAAAGGAAGCCGAGGATGCGCTCGAGGTCATCAAATACCACGTAAGACTCCAGGAACTGAACCTTGCGGCTGCAAGACAGGAGCTTGAGGTGGCGCGTCAGAAGCTGACGGCGGCGATGCAGGACCGCAAGACGCACGAGAAGCTCAAAGAGAAGCAGTTTGAGCAGTTCAAAGCCGAAGAGGCTGCGAAAGAGAGCAAAGAAATAGACGAGCTGGTTAGTTACAGACATGGTCGATAAAAAACGTGTCAAAAAGAACCGTCCCCTTTGACACATTATGAGGATATCAGTATGGCAGACGTAGAAGAGGGCCAGGAGCTCTCCGAAAAGGAAAAAAAGAAAAAAGAGAAAGAAGAGAAGAAAGCCGCCAAGAAGGCCGGCAAGGGCTTTGACGCACTTGCTACCGATGACGGTGCTCTTTATGCGGATATCGATGATGAGGACGAGGGATTTTCACCTTCGGTGCTCCTTATCGTCATTCTTATTGTGATCATATGGGTCGCGATACTCGCGCTTCTTGTAAAGCTCGATATCGGCGGATTCGGTTCGGGTGTACTGCGTCCGATATTAAAGGACGTTCCGGTCGTAAACAAGATACTTCCCGAGCCTGCATCAACGGAAGAGTATGTGGGTGATTTTGATAATCTTCCCGATGCGCTGGCGGAGATCGAGCGCCTGAACAAGCAGATCGACGAGCTCAAGAAGGAACTGGCGAACGGCGACGGCGAGGAATCCGAGGAGATCAAGGCTCTTAAAGAGGAGATTGTAAGGCTCCGGACGTTCGAGGACAGTCAGATCGAGTTCCAGAAGCTTAAGACCGAGTTCTACGAGGAGGTCGTGTTCTCGGACAAGGCGCCGGAAATAGAGCAGTACAAGGCATATTACGAGCAGATCGATCCCGATAATGCCGAATATCTCTACAAGCAGGTCGTTCAGCAGATCGAGACCGACAAGATCATGGACGAATACGTCAAGGCATACAGCGAGATGAAGCCGAAGCAGGCAGCCGCGATATTCAACGAGATGGGAGACAATCTTGAACTTGTGGCCAAGATCCTCGGCAATATGGAGCCCAATCCGCGTGCGAAGATACTGCAGGCAATGGATAAGGATCTCGCATCGCGCCTGACGAAGATAATGGATCCTCAGTAGATGTCAGGACGATAGTCGTGACAGGCAGAGCGCCGAATATCCTGTATTGCAGATACAGGATGCTCCCGGCGAGGGTGAGCGGGTACGGTACATTCTCCTAAAGTGAGAATCCGGAACCGTCCCTTATTCTCATTCTTAAAATGGGGTTAAGAAATATCCTCTCAAGGTCGATATAGTATGTGAGTGCAAGCGCACCTTGAAAACTGAAGAAAGGAGGATGGAAGATGGCAAACACTACCGTAACAAAGGTAAGCGAACTACTGCTTACGAATGTTACCGCCGGTATCAAAGCCGGTGATCAGAAGGTTTCCGAAGGTTCGGGGTTTACCGAGGTAATGAACAATGCCAAGGATTCAACGGCAAAGGTCGCACCCGTCAAGGGAGACGATGTAGCCAAGACAAGGACAGTCGTTGAAACACCGAAGAACACGGAGATCAAATCCGAGGAAACGGTCAGAAAAGATCCGATCTCAAACGAGAACGATATGAAAGACCTTACCGAAGAAGTTGCCGAAGAAGTCACATCGATCATCAACAAGATCAAAGAAGTCCTGAATGTTTCGGACGAAGAGATCGAAACGGCGATGGAAGACCTCGGATTAACAGCTGCATCACTCATCGATCCGATGAACGTCAAAGACCTCTGCATGGAGATCACGGGAACACCCGATTCGATCTCACTTCTTACAAACGCAGAACTCTATGACAACATCAAAGAGATCGTACAGACAGCAGAAGATGCAGTCAGCCAGATAACCGCACAGTTTGATCTGACACCAGATCAGGCATTAAACATATTCAAGGACGAATCTTTTAAAGATGCGGTCGAAGATGCAATTTCAATTCTTCAAAACAGATCAGAGGCACCTGAGCTTCAACCAAACGAAGCGGTCGTTCCCACAGAGGGGATGATACAGAATCAGATGCCAATTCAAGACACGGATGTCGAAACAAAAGCGGAGGTGGTTAAACCTCTTGCGGAACAATCAAATACAGATACAAACGTAACAGTCAATACGGATACAGCAACAAAGACAGTTACGGTTGAGGTTAACAGGGAAGCTGATACAAAGCCCATCGTCGAAGAGAGGCCGGCAACAGAGACGGATGATCCGCTCGCAAGAACGACAGTCGGTACGACGGAGACTTTCAAAGCGGCAACGAAGCCCGAACAGAGCAATCTCAAAGAGAATGAATTCAAAGAGAGCGATAACAAGGGCCAGCTCGAAGAAGCAGCAAACACTTCGAGATTCGTCGATATAGAGACGGCAACCGCTACAGTACCCCAGCAGACAACGGTCGTTAACACCGAAGTCAATAACCTTGGACAGGTGGTCGAAACGGTAACGACATATTCGAACGGACAGGCCGAATCGATAATGAGTCAGGTAACCGAATCGATCAGAGTCAACTACCAGCCGGATACAACATCGATGGAAATGCAGCTTCACCCCGCATCACTCGGAACGGTGAACATGCAGGTGGCATCGACAAACGGAGTGGTAACGGCCCACATACTCGTTCAGAGCGAAGCGGTCAAGGCGGCTCTCGAGAGTCAGCTGATCACATTACAGCAGACATTCGATGAACAGGGTATGAAAGTGGAAGCGGTTGAAGTATCAGTCGCAAACTACGACCTCAACAGAGGAACAGGTTCCGAAACGGGAAGCAACTCCGAGGAACAGAACCACGGAAGAACAGGAAGAGTCGGAACAAGGCGCCGTATCAATCTCAACGATCTTGCGGAAGAAGACCTTGAAGAGCTGGATGAGGACGAAAAGCTCTCGGCAGATATGATGGCAAGATCGGGTAACAGCCTCGATTACAAGGCTTAACAGACAGTAAAGTAAAGGAGACAGCCTATGTCAACAGTAGCAAACATAGTAAACGGAGAGATCCAGAAGAACGGTGTGTCTGCTGCCGAAGCCAAGAACAATACGACCGCAAAGTCAGGCGATCTTGACAAGGAAGCGTTCCTTCAGCTCCTGGTCACACAGATGAAATACCAGGATCCGCTGGAGCCTACGGATAACACCGAATATGTTTCACAGCTCGCAACATTCTCCGAACTCGAGCAGATGACAAACCTCGTTGCATCATCTGACCTTACAAGAGCTTCACAGCTCGTCGGACAGTATGTAACAGTCAAGGTTACGAACGAGACTACCGGAGAAGAGACGATCACGGGCGGCAAGGTTGATTATGTATCGGTTGAGAACGGCAAAGGATATCTCAACATCGGCGATTCCAAGTATTCGGTTGATGACCTCGACTCGGTCGTTGATGAGAAGTACTTAAACGCTTATAACCTTGCAACGGACTTCATGAACAGCCTAAACGGTCTTCCGACACTCGCACAGCTTACAACAAGCTACCGTGATGTGATCGAGAACCTTTCAACGGTACTTAACGATATGTCATCATACGAGAAGGAGTTCCTCTCACCCGCATCGATAGCAGATTTCAACAAGTACCGCGAGAGAATGAATGAACTCATCCATGTAGAGGAAGCATCGATAGC
>JAFZRD010000169.1 GCA_017620055.1 Lachnospiraceae bacterium | reverse complement strand
GTCACGATGATACCGAGACGGGGTGCCGAAGTATCTAGGATCAGCAGACAGGATATAAGTGATGTTCTCGAAGTCCGTCTCGTTCTCGATTCGCTTGCGACGAAGCTTGCATGCAAGAGGATCACCGATGATCAGAAAGAAGAACTGAAGATCGCGGCCGAGGAATTCGTGCGCGCGACCGAATCGGGTGATGTGACACTCATCGCCCAGGCCGATGTAAGGTTTCATGATGTGATACTGGCAGCCTCACACAACAAGAGACTGATACAGATGGTCAACAATCTCGCGGAGAGGATATACAGATACAGGCTGGAATATATCAAGGATGCCGCCAATCATGCAAGACTCATCGAGGAGCACGCCAAGATAATGGACTGCGTGATCAAGGGTGATGAAGGCAGTGCGTGCATTGCCGCGGAGATACATATCGTCAATCAGGAAAACAACATGCTCAGTCAGGTAGATGAATAATCATGGATAAAGACGTTTGGGTTTCCGTTGCGGGACTGCAGTTCGGAGATAATCCCGAAGGAGACAGGATCGAGATCCTGACGCCCGGAAATTATTACAGGAAGAAGAATCATCATTACGTAACGTATGATGAGATAACAGAAGGAACCGATGAGATCACAAAGAACATCGTAAGATTTGACGGTGACATGCTTACTATCAGCAAGCGCGGATTTGCGAATGTTGAAATGGTGTTCGAGAAGAATAAGCGCAACATGACAAATTACGTCACTCCTTACGGATCGCTCCTTGTCGGCATCGATACGGACAGGATCGATATAAGGGAGAGCGATGATGTGATCAATATCGATATAGATTATGCTCTCGATATCAATTACGAGCATCTTGCCAATTGCAGGATCAAGATGGAGATTAAGAATTCCGTGTCTGTGGATCTGTGATCCGCGGCACTTATCATAGAAAAGGAGAACTGTAAGTGAGAGTCAGAAAAGCGATCATTCCCGCGGCGGGACTTGGTACGAGATTCCTTCCGGCGACAAAAGCACAGGCAAAGGAAATGCTGCCGATCGTTGATAAGCCGACGATACAGTACATAATCGAAGAAGCGGTTGCAAGCGGTATAGAAGATATCATCATCGTTACGGGCCGAAGCAAAAGATCGATAGAAGACCATTTTGACAAGTCCGTTGAGCTGGAACTTGAACTTGAGAAGCACGGCAAGGATGAGATGCTCAAGATGGTCCGTGATATTTCCGAAATGGCGAACATACACACGATCAGACAGAAGGAACCGAGAGGTCTGGGCCATGCGATTTATACCGCAAGACATTTTATCGGCAATGAGCCTTTTGCCGTTCTGCTCGGAGATGACGTTGTCGTGGCAAGGAAACCGTGTCTTGCACAGATGCTCGATGTGTACAACGAATATCAGACATCCGTTCTCGGTGTTCAGGAGGTCGCACATGAGGTCGTGAACAAGTACGGTATAGTCGACTGCAAGGCCGTCGATGAACGCGTGTACAAAGTCCATGATCTTGTGGAGAAGCCTTCTGTTGACGAGGCTCCTTCGGACATAGCGATACTCGGACGGTATATCATAACACCGGATATATTCGGCTATCTTGAAACACAGGATGCAGGTACGGGCGGAGAGATACAGCTGACCGATTCGCTCAGAAGACTGTCCAAAGACCAGGCGATGTACTGCTACGCTTTCAAGGGTCACAGATATGATGTGGGGACCAAGATAGGTTTCCTTCAGGCAAACATCGAATTTGCCCTTCGCAACCCGGAGGTTGCCGATGATATGAGAAAGTATCTCGGAAGGCTCTGCTCCGATATGGATGCGATGATAGAATACGAATAAGGATCCAAGGATCAAGATAAGGAGAATGTTTATATGCCCGGAATATTATTAATCTCGACTCTGACCATTGTATTGCTGATCGTTCTCGTGGTCGTTGCCGGTATCGCGGTCGCACTGTATTTCCTCGGTAAGAAGGCCCAGTCAAGGGAGGCCGAGCAGAAGGAAGCGATCGAGGCGATGAAACAGACGGTCTCGATGCTGATCATCGACAAGAAACGGATGAAGATAAAAGAGTCGGGTCTGCCTCAGGCGGTCATTGACCAGACACCCAAGATGATGAGATGGACAAAGCTTCCGATCGTCAAGGCCAAGGTTGGACCACAGGTAATGTCACTCGTATGTGACGACAAGATATTTGACAATGTTCCCGTCAAGAAAGAGGTCAAGGCTACCGTGAGCGGTATCTATATCACCAGTGTCAAAGGCCTTCACGGACCGTCGGATCAGAATAAAAACGTCAAGAAAAAGGGAAGATTCAAACAGTTTGTTGAAAAGATGCAGGAGAAAGCGGGAGCAAAACCTGTCAAGTGATATGCGAAAACGGGTAAAGATCCTGACGGCATCCGCAGCGGCTTGTGTGATCTGCGCAGCGTTACTGGCGGGATGCTCCAAAAGCTCAGATCCGGATCCGGATGACTATATAAGACTCGGACAGTACAAAGGGCTGAAAGTTGAGAAGTCTTCTTATGAGGTAACTGATGAAGCCATGCAGGAAGAGCTCGACATGCTCGCCAATGCATACGCCGACAAGGACGGGAAGGTTCCCGAGCTGACCGATGAGTTCATAAATGACATATCGGGAGGCGGATACGGAGACCTCGATTCGTACAAGGAAGCCCTTCGCGAACAGATGATATCGGAGTATGATGAGTTCTATGAACTTCAGTACTATGAGGATATATGGAACGCGGCCGTCGACAATGCGGAAGTGATAAAGGATTTTCCCGCGGATTATCTTCAGAAGAAGACAGAGAGATCTCTCATATCGGCGCAGAACTATGCACGAAGTCTCGGAATGTCATTTGAAGAGTTCGTCGATCAGAAGATGGGACTGACCGTCGAAGAGTTCAACAAAGAGGCTATAGAATATGCCAAAGTTGCCGCCAAGGAGAGTATGGTGCTTCAGGCGATCGCCCGTGCGGAAAATATCACGGTCACCGATGAGGATATAGATAAGGCGATAAAAGAATATGTCGATATAGGTGCCTTCGAGTCAGAGGAAGCGTTCAGGAATGAGGGACCGGAGAGAATGGAAGAACTGAAGGAATATATACTGACTTCAAAAGTACAGGATTTTCTTGTTCAAAATGCGGATAAGGGTGACACCCAATAAATATAAAGGAAAATGAGGAAAATGGAAAAACTGGTTAATGTAAGGGAGATATTCAGAAACAGGGATGAGTATCTCGACAAGGAGATCAAGATTGGAGGATGGGTAAGATCGATCCGTGATTCCAAGACGTTCGGGTTCATCGTGCTTAACGACGGAACGTTCTTCGAACCGATACAGATAGTATACTCGGATGCGCTTCCGAACTTTGCCGAGATAAGCAGGACAAACGTGGGCGCGGCACTGATCGTTACGGGTACGCTTGTTGCAACGCCCGGAGCAAAACAGCCGTTTGAGATCCAGGCAAAGGACATATATGTTGAGGGACCTTCAACACCCGATTATCCGCTTCAGAAGAAGCGTCATACAATGGAGTTCCTTCGTACCATGACACATCTCCGTGCAAGGACGAATACGTTCTCGGCAGTGTTCAGGGTACGTTCGCTCATAGCATATGCGATCCACAGATTCTTCCAGGAACGGGATTTTGTATATGTTCATACACCTCTTATAACCGGCTCGGACTGTGAAGGTGCCGGAGAGATGTTCAGGGTGACGACGCTCGATCCGAAGGATCCGCCGCTCAACTCCGACGGAAGTGTTGATTTTTCAAAAGACTTCTTTGGCAAGGAAACGAACCTGACGGTGAGCGGACAGCTTAACGGTGAGACATATGCGATGGCGTTCAAGAACATCTATACGTTCGGACCGACGTTTCGTGCGGAGAATTCAAACACGACGAGGCATGCAGCCGAGTTCTGGATGATAGAGCCCGAGATGGCATTTGCGGATCTTGATGATGACATGGCTCTTGCCGAGAGCATGATAAAGTACATCATAAGCTATGTTCTTGAAAATGCTCCGGAAGAGATGCAGTTCTTCAACACATTTGTTGACAAGGGACTCATCGACAGACTCCGTCATGTCATGGAATCCGATTTCGGACATGTAACATATACGGATGCGGTATCGATACTCGAGAAGCACAACGATGAGTTCGAATACAAGGTAAGCTGGGGATGCGATCTTCAGACGGAACATGAGAGATACCTGACCGAGAAGGAATTCAAACGTCCCGTGTTTGTTACGGATTATCCTAAGGAGATCAAGGCTTTCTACATGAAGCTGAATGAAGACGGCAAGACCGTGGCAGCAATGGACTGCCTTGTACCGGGCATCGGAGAGATCATCGGCGGAAGCCAGAGGGAAGATGATCACGAGAAGCTTTTGGAGAGGATAGAAGAGCTCGGTCTTAAGAAAGAGGATTATGATTTTTATCTCGATCTTCGTAAGTACGGAACCGCGAGACACGCGGGATTCGGCCTCGGATTTGAGAGATGCGTCATGTATCTGACGGGAATGGGCAACATAAGGGATGTGCTTCCGTTCCCGAGAACAGTAGGTACGGCCGACTTATAACAGGCCGGAAGGAGGGAACCTCGAAGGGGAGGATCCTAAAGGGAGTAATAATATGGGGAAAAAGAATTTAAGGGTACGGATCCTGTCCGTGACTCTGGTATGTCTCCTTGCGGCAGGCGAGAGCCGGGGATTTGAAGCCGAAACGCTTCAGGACATCAGAAACGAGAAACAGGAAGTACTGAACAAGAAGAAAGAAGCTGAGGGGAAGCTTTCAACGATCAACAAGGATATCGAGAGCATATCCGAGGAACAGGAGGCCGTTGAGGCCGAGATCGAGGAACTGGATGCGGAGTTGGTTGACCTTCTCCTTTCCGTAAGTCTCCTTGAGTCGGACATCACCGACAAGGAACAGGAGATCGAAACGACAAAACAGGAGCTCGCCGATGCGAAAGAGAGGGTGGCCGATCAGGAGGCCGCCATGGCCAGACGCATCAAGTTCATGTATGAACGTGGCGGCTCATCATATCTTGAACTCTTCCTTGAATCGAAGAGCATGGCTGAGGCTGTCAACAAAACGGACTACTCGGAGAAGCTCTACAAATACGACCGGCTCATGCTCGAGCGTTACAGGCTTGCAAGGCAGGAGGTCGAGGACAAAGAGCTCCAGCTCGAGAACGAACTTTCCGAACTCGAAGAGATCAAGGAAGACCTGAATGCGCAGAAGGAAGAACTGGACGCTCTGATAGCCGAGAAGAAAGAGACCGCGGAAGATTTTGCGGCCCAGCTTGCCAAGGCGAAGTCCAAAGCGGGAGAATACAAGAGCCAGATATCCCAACAGTCAGAGAACCTGAAGAAGCTGAATCAGGCCGAAGCCGAAAAGGTCGCCGAAGAAGCCAGGAAGAAGGCCGAGGAAGAGGCGAAGAAGAAGGCGGAGGAAGCTGCCGCAAAGAAGAAAGCCGAGGAAGAGTCGGCCAAGAACAAAAAGGAAAGTTCTGACAGCAGTGATTCCGGCAGTTCCGACAGCTCCGACGACGATGACGACAACGGGGGATCGGAAGAAGAAAAGCCAAGGGGAACAAGCGTAAGGGCTACGGGATCCGGACTCGGGACCGATATCGCAAATTACGCGCTTCAGTTTGTCGGATGTCCCTATGTTCCCGGAGGAACATCCCTGTCAAACGGATGTGACTGTTCGGGATTTACCCAGGGTGTGTACTCACACTTCGGTATCAAGATCCCGAGAAGTTCATATGCACAGTCCGCGGACGGAGATGAAGTGTCATATGACGAGGCACAGGCCGGAGATATAATCTATTACGGAGGACACGTCGGAATATATATCGGCAACAACCAGATAGTCCACGCAAGTACCGTGTCGACCGGTATCAAGATAAGCAGCGCGTTCTACAGGTCGATAATAACGATAAGAAGATACTATTAATGAAAAAGACAATCATCGTCATGCCCGTGGCCAACGAAGAATCAACCATGGGCAGTGTCATATAAAAAATACTCGCTCTCCCGTATGACAATCTCTATCTGTATCCGGTCATCGATTCGTATTCCAAAGACCGGACCGAGGAGATAATCAGGAGCTATGAATCCGGCGGCAGGGTCAAATGTATATTCTACAAAGAATCGAGAGGAGTCATCTCGTGTTATCTGGAGGGATACAGGCAGGCGCTTCGTGACGGGGCGGAATGTGTTCTCGAAATGGACGGAGGCGGAAGCCATCAGCCCGAAGAGATCCCACAGTTCATAGAAAAACTCGAGGAAGGATATGACTGTGTATGGGGATCGAGATTCACGGAAGGCGGCGAGATGAGCCACCAGCCTCTTTACAGGAAGATACTCAGTTCCGGAGGAACGATACTTGCAAACGCTGTTCTCGGTACGAAGCTTAAAGATATGACGAGCGGTTTCGAAGGGTTCCAGAGGCACGTTCTTGAATCAATGAACCTTGACAGATTCCTGTCGACGGGACATATGTACCAGACAGAGATGAGGTACTACTGCAGAAGACTGAACTGCGTTGAAGTGCCGATCCATTACATCGGAGGAGATTCATCGCTAAAGCTTAGGTCGGTAACGGAAGCGCTTGAGATACTGTTCAAACTGAAGAAGCATGAAGCTGTTATCTGGAAATAAAAAAGTGTGGCTTGCCACACTTTTTTAATCTTCTTCATCCAGTTCCGAACCGGCGACTCCGGATATGACGCTTGTGACTGCGGATATTATGACCGCCACAATTATCACGAGCATAAGGATGCCGGCAAATATAATAATTCCTGAATCCATTTCAAATCTCCGTTCATACCAAACTTATCACGTACCCACATACTAGCAGGAAAACCGCGTTTTGTCAAAGATCGCCGTGACTCGAATCCTGCCTTATCAGATTCCTGAACTGCGTGGGAGTACAGTTCCTGACGATCTTGAACATTCTCATGAAAGCCGAGATACTGTTGAATCCGCTCCTGATCGCAACCTCGGTCACGTTTATGTCGGGGTCGAGAAGGAGCCGTTCCGAATACGCGATGCGCCGGGTGTTAAGGTATTTGTAGAAAGGCATTCCCGCAAATTCCTTGAACAGCCGGCTGAAGTGGTATTTGGAAAATCCAGCCATGTCGGCTACTTCTTCAAGAGTAAGATCTTCGGTGCAGTGCTGGTTAAGATAGTTACATATGGACAGGAACTTTTCGGTGTACTCCTGCTGTTTGGTCGGTTTGATACCGGCGAACCTGTCGGGGCTGGCGGTATAGGAACGTCCGGTCAGAACGAGCATCTGAAGGAACTTCTGAACGATCGAGAAGTTACGAAGCGGAGCGTTTCCGAAGTATTCATCGTATATATCCTTCATCAGTCTGACACACGTGTCGTGTATCTCGGGAAAATCTTCCGGCGTTATCATTATCGCCGGCTGCATTATCGCAAAAAAGGAATCGTATTCGTCAAATGACTGGATCATGGACAGGTCGACCTGGAAGATGATACGCCGGCCTTTATGGGCATACAGATGATGAAGTACACCCGGACAGATGATTATTATATCCTTTTCGCGAAGATGGAACGGGATATCGTTACAGTCCATGCTGTACTGCCCTTCGAGAGGCATGACTATCTCTACGGCAGGATGCCAGTGATTCGGATATTCTTCATAATCGGTATTGTTGTAAAGGAGAAGGGTCGAGTCCTGTTCAAAACTGACCGTTTCCTTAACACCGTCAAGGATCTTTATCATTTATTGCTATATCCTTCTACATATAGTTACATTTTTAACGAACTGTTGATTACGAATTTTTGCAACAAAAATGATACAATAAAAGTGAAAAAAAGGAAAGAAGCAAATGATTTTACAGCATAATGCATAAAAAATGCCCGGATTTTAAGTAGATTATTAACAACTTAAACGTTTTCGTAAAGAGAAGGGAGCTCTGAGATAGCAATTTTTGATACTCAAAAAGCAAGAATTATGTAGTTAAAATTGCCATCCGGAATTAGAGTAGTATCACCAGGTTTTTTATACATTTTCTAAAGGAGGAATAAGAATGAAAATGAAAAAGTTTTTGGCAGTTTGCCTTTCTGCGGCTATGACAATGAGCCTTCTTTCGGCTTGTGGCGGCGCAGCAGCACCTGCACCCGCAGCTGATGCAGCACCCGCAGCAACAGAAGAAGCAGCTCCCGCTGACGAGGCAGAGGCTCCCGCAGCTGAAGAAGCTTCAGGAGAGGTTCAGGAGATCTCATTCATGATCTGGGATGATCTTGAGGCATCCGAAGACCTTATCACAAAAGGTTACAAAGAGTCTGTTGACAGATTCAACAAGGACTTCGAAGGCAAGTATCACTGCACACCTATCACAACGAACCTTGAAGAGTACTACGACAAGCTCAACGCTCTCGTAGCAGCAGGCGATACACCCGATGTATTCATCGCTTCACCCGGTGCAAACCTTAACGACTATGCTACAACAGGCGTAGCAGCTAAGCTTGATGATTACCTCAATGCTGACGGATGGAAGCAGACATTCACATCAGACGCTGTATTTGCAGGCGGCACATACGGTGATGACGGCGGCGACGGCCCCGGTATCTATGCTGTACCTCTTAACATCGCAGCAGCTTGTGTATTCTATAACACAGAGATGTTCGCTGATGCTGGCGCAGAAGTTCCCAAGACTTTCTCAGAACTTCTTGATGCATGCCAGAAGCTTCAGGACAAGGGTTACACACCTATCACGATCTCAGCAGGAACAGCTTGGTGTCTTTCAATGGTAGCAGGTTACCTTTGCGACAGAAACGGCCTCAACCTTCAGGATATCAAGGATCACAAGACAGACTGGAAGGATGAGAAGGTTATCCAGGCAGGTAAGCAGATCCAGGAACTCTCCAAGTACTTCCAGAAGACTGCAGCAGGTGATGACAACGACGTAGCTACAGCAGCATTCTACAACGGCGAAGCTGCTATCCTGATCCAGGGTTCATGGGCTATCGGCCAGATCAACGGTTCATGTGCAGAAGGATTCGCTGACAAGGTTGGCGTATTCGCATTCCCTGCAGTTGACGGTTCTTCGGCAGACCCGAACAGAGTTATCGCTAAGTCTGACTCACTCTGCATGAGCGCTACAACAGAGTATCCCGATGCAGCTGTTCAGCTCATCAAGTACTTCGTAGACGACACAGCAAGTAAGTACACGGCAGAAGTCGGCGGTAAGATCCCTGTAACGAACGTTCAGTATGACGAGAAGGTTGCTCCTCCCGAGCTGAAGTATGTTATGGACGTATTCAAGAACGCTTCTTCAACATTCGGATTCTACAATGAGTCACTTGCTGATACAGAGGCAGGCTCAACATTCGATAACTGCTTCGTTGAGATCTTCAAGGGACAGGATCCCGCAACAGCTCTCGATCCGATCGAGCAGTATTATGAGGACAACGTTTGGTAATCATCGCAGCAATGCGTTAAATCAATCGTTTACAATCGGCCAGCACCCGCAATTTGGGTGCTGACCTTTGTTAAGGGGATGAGGTGACGGATATTTTCGTCTCCTGAACAAAGGTTTCCGATGCGGGAGCTGATTGATCATCCAGGGAGGTTATTTATGGACAAGTTAATGAGAAACAAGAAAGCGATAATACTCTTTATCGCGCCGGCGCTCATTCTGTTTACCGCCGTTCTGTTCGTGCCCGTATGCAAAGCGATATACTATTCGTTCTGTAATTACAAGCTTCCGGGCACAGCCAAGTTCTTCGGATTTTCCGACTGGAAGTGGCTCAAGAACTACAAGCAGCTGTTCACGAAGGATCAGACGATGAAGATGGCTTTCAGAAATTCCATGTTCTTCATGGTGTTCTCGATAGTGACCCAGCTTGTGTTCGGTCTGTTCCTTGCGGCTCTTCTGACCAATAT
Organism: Lachnospiraceae bacterium; assembly: GCA_017620055.1. Next base: position 891 of record JAFZRD010000169.1, on the reverse strand, counting down.
CAAAAAGGGACGTAACTTATTCAAGAATATCTATTATCTGCCCTGCGTTCTTTCATCCGCCGCACTCGGTCTTCTGTGGATGTTCGTGTTCACTCCGAGACTCGGTATCAACAACATGCTAGCGTCATTCGGCGTGTGGGGAGGTGACTGTACCCTCGGACCCCAGTGGCTGTTCAATACGGAAGGTTATATCATACTTCCGATCTGGGTCGTTTCGTTCGTTGCGTTATGGCAGTACGTCGGACAGTCGATGATGCTCTACATGGCTCAGATATCGGGCATCAGTTCCGATATTTACGAGGCTTCATACATTGACGGATGCGACAGGAAACAGGCTTTCTTCCATATAACACTTCCGCTGATCAAGCCCATGGTTGCAACGGCGATGTCGCTTAATGCGATCGGTTCGCTGAAGTTCTTCGATCTTATCTACAACATGATCCCCGAAGGATTCCTAAGTCACAGGGCCGATGTTATCGCGACACACCTTTACACTTCGGCGTTCAAGTTCAGGAAGCTCGGATACGGCTCCGCGATCGGTGTCATCCTGCTGATCCTGTGTCTGATCATGACGGTACTGATCAACAAGTTCGTCAAGACCGAGAGTTACGATTAAGGAGGGAGGAAGATCATGGCTAAAGTAATGACTATAAGCAAAGAAAAACAGCATGCCAGAGTTGTTTCCACCCTTATATATGCATTTCTCGTTCTTCTGGCGATCGTATATATCGTCCCGCTTTTGTGGGTACTTATTACATCACTGAAGGATGACAGCACTCTGATGCTTTCACCGTGGGCGATGCCTGCACATATCGAATGGGGTAACTACGAATTCGCATGGACAAAAGGTCATCTCGGAACAGCGATGCTCAACTCCCTGATAGTATGCTC